>NZ_VOYL01000029.1:0-36273 GCF_013420295.1 Acinetobacter sp. YH01018 | reverse complement strand
AGTTGTGCTGGCGACCATAGCAAGAGTGAACCACCTGATCCCTTCCCGAACTCAGAAGTGAAACCTCTTAGCGCTGATGGTAGTGTGGGATTACCCATGTGAGAGTAAGTCATCGCCAGCTCATTATCCGAAAACACCCCCAGTCAAACGACTGGGGGCTTTTTTTATGCTGGGAATAAGGTATATTCTTTTTAAGTAAAACTTATAGTAGTTGAGCAGATAATGTTAGATCATGCTTTGTTATATCTATATGAAAAAATTGAAAATAAATTGTTAGATTCAAAAATAATATCTGCAACTTTCTCATAATTTAATCACTGTTGCACTTCATTTGAGAATCTAGGAAATAATAAAAAAGCCCCAAAACTGGGCTTCGAATAACAATTTAGCGTTTATAAAGCATTTTTTAGATTCTTTTGATGTTGCTTTACCTGTTTAGTATACCGTTTACCTTGTTTACGCATTTTACGATTATTCTCATAACCTGACGGACCTACATTATAATAGGCAAGTGCCTTCTTCCAGTTA
This sequence comes from Acinetobacter sp. YH01018, assembly GCF_013420295.1. Classification (NCBI taxonomy): domain Bacteria; kingdom Pseudomonadati; phylum Pseudomonadota; class Gammaproteobacteria; order Moraxellales; family Moraxellaceae; genus Acinetobacter; species Acinetobacter sp. YH01018. The sequence goes on along the minus strand of NZ_VOYL01000029.1, from coordinate 35,745 downwards.
CCGGATGATTGATTATATTTAGAAAGAATATAAGTCCCACATTGGATATTACTGCTTTCATTGTATAAGTCACCTGGACAAGTTTGTTGCCAATAACTTGGAATGACTTGGGTTAATCCGACCGCCCCAGCAGGCGAAATTACAGAGTTTCTATAGCTTGATTCCTGTTGAATCATCGCAGCCAATAATATTGGATCTACATTATATTTGTCTGCACTTTGAATAATCATGGGAGAAACGCGGTTTGCCGTAGCTGATTCAACTGAATAGGCTTTTTGTATACCTGTAGATAATTTTTCAGACCGTTTAGCAATTGAATTACTATTTAAAGAAGTACACCCGAAAAAAGTGAGAGTAGTAACAATCATAGCTACGGATTTAAATGTAAATAAATGATAGTTAGATTTTTTTGAGGATAAATATGAGAAATGCTGTGTAAAAAACAAAGTCAAAAACCCAAAGTAAAATTTTATTATAGTTATGCTAGTGGGCTGAATACGATGAGTCAAGCACTGACATTTTGATGGATTAGATCAATGTGATAAATATTTCTCTGATCTTAATTTATAATTAAAAAATAATTAAATTATTTAAACGATAATTTAAGTGTCCCATTATTTGAATGGGACTTTTCACTTAAAGATATTTATTAAAAAATGTTTTTTAATGATCCAGTTCCTGCAAAATTGCCAGATTAAATGCAGGAATATCATCTGGGCATCGTGAGGTGATCAAAGGCCAATTATTGGTATTGCATAGATGTACTTCTTCATCTAACCATTTGGCACCCGCATTTTCCAAATCTAACCGGATACTTTTATAAGAGGTTAAATTTTTATCTTTAATTCGCTGTGCATTGATTAAGGTCCATGGTCCATGACAAATAGCAGCAATCGGTTTGGCATTATCGGTAAAGTGCTGAATAATTTTATGAGCATCTTCATTTAAGCGTAACGTATCAGCATTTACTGTCCCTCCTGGGATGACTAAAATATCATAATCTTCTGGAGAGACTTTAGCCAAAGTTGTTTGTGGAGTGTAAGCCATTGCATGTTCTTTATCTCTCTTGACAGTTTGGACATCTTTTTGCTCTTCTGCAGCATGAATGACTTCAATTCCTTTAGATTGTAAAAATTCAATGGGTTTGATCAGTTCATCTTGTTCAACACCGACATTGGAAGTTATGAATAATGCTTTTTTAGTCATGTTAATGATCCTGAATCACTTATTTAAAATTCGACATTAGCAAAGTGACTAAATCAAGCTGTACATTTTTTAGCTTATTCTTGTTAAGGTTTGAAAATACTAAAAAATAAGCCTCATAGCTAGATGATGCCTATTTTATCTTATGAGGGGTGATTAACTTCTGTTTTAGCTTCCTGCTTATATCGTTTATTCTTTTTATTAGGGAAACTTCCTGTTTCCTGATGCTTTTAGCATAAATTTATGACTCAATATGCTGTAGAGGTTAATAAATATTTTCAGTGTAAGTCAAAGTAGACAACAAGATATTAATTAAATCTTAATAACCCTGATGAGTTAAATGAATATGATTTTTTATATAAAACAATAAAATAAGACCGATTATAGCTGTTTTTCCATCCAGATTTCACAGGCATGGCTATGTCCGGTGTTTCCCTTAGGTTGATCTAAATATTGAAAACCTAATTTTTCATAGAGTTTCACTGCTTGCCAAAGTTCCTTGGTGGTTTCCAGATAACATGATTGAAAACCATGCAGCTGTGTAAACTGAAAGGCTTTTGCTAAAAGTTGTTTGGCGAAACCTAAGCCTCGAACTTCAGGTAAAAAGTACATTTTCTGAATTTCTAAAATTGTAGAATCACCCTTTAAAGGTGATAAGCCACCGCCACCCAGAATTTTACCCTGTTGATTTTCAATTACCCAGTATTGGGCATTTGATTGCTGATAAACTGTATATAAATCATCTAAAATAGGATCGGCTACAGCAAAACCAGATTCAGGAGCAAGGCCAAATTCTTTAGAAACTTCACGAATAACCTGTGCAATTTCAGCATTGTCTTGGGGTTGAATAGGTCTGATCTGGTACATAAAACTCAATAAATAAAATAAAAGGAGATTGATTTTTATAACGCGATATCTAATAAAAATCCACCTTTTGTCCGGTTTTACGCGTAGAAAAAAGCGACAAATTTATTTTAATTCACTAGAATTTTTGCCTAACTCACGTCGAGCAATAATCAGTTGCTGAATTTGTTGAGTACCTTCAAAAATATCAAGAATTTTTGAGTCACGTGCCCATTTTTCTAACAATTCCTCTTCGTTATAGCCCACACTTGCTGCAAGTTCGACACATTTTAAAGTAATTTCATTACAGATACGGCCAGCTTTCGCTTTGGAAATGGAGGCTTCACGTGAGTTTGGTTTTTTATTATCTGCCATCCAGGCTGCTTTCATGGTGAGTAAACGAGCAGCTTCCCATTCTGCTTCCATGCGGTAAATCTGCGCAGCAATATGCGAGCTCTGTAGATAGGGAGTCTGGTAATTTTCATCTAACTGATCTTTGAAAATTTCCTTAACTCTTTCCAGAGATGCTTTGGCACATCCTACTGCCATAGCAGCAACCAGTGGGCGGGTATTGTCAAAAGTTTCCATAACGCCAGCAAAACCTTTGGCGACATCAATTTCAGCATGACCCAACAGATTTTCTGCAGGTACACGGCAGTCAATAAAGCTGATCACAGCCGTATCGGATGCTTTGATGCCCAGTTTATGTTCAAGACGTTCTACTTTCATTCCAGGTGTTCCTTTAGGAACGACAAAGGATTTAATTGCAGCACGGCCGAGTTTCTTGTCCAATGTTGCCCAGACTACTACAGCATCGGCACGCTCACCCGAGGTTACGAAAATTTTTTCACCATTTAAGATGTAATGGTCACCGTCTTTTGTCGCTGTAGTTCGAATAGCGGCAGAGTCTGAACCACAGCTGGGTTCCGTAATGGCCATGGCCGCCCATGTGCCTTTAAAGCGCTCCAGCTGTTCATCATTGGCAACAGCAGCAATGGCAGAATTCCCCAAGCCTTGACGCGGCATGCTGAGCAATAAACCGGTATCGCCATAGCACATTTCGATTACGCCAACTACCGTAGACATATTGACGCCATTTTTGTTGCCTGAATCTGCATAGCCACGTTTGCCCACTGCAGCACCGGCATTGATGCCTTCGCCACCATCATTCATGCCACCAATGAGTGAGGCGAACATGTCCAGTTCCTTGGGATAGCTGTGTTCAGCCTTGTCATATTTTCGTGAAATGGGGCGTAGTATATTTAAAGCTGATTCATGGGCTTGATCTATCAACATTTTAAATTTTTTAGGATTTTGTAAATTCATCTGCATCATTCCTTATTGGATAGATTAAGCATGTAAGCCTGAATACAAAATTGCAGTAGCACGTAAATCACGATACCAACGCTCAACTGGATGTTCTTTGGTAAAGCCATGGCCACCCAGAATTTGTACACCATCAGTACCAATTTTCATGGATTTTTCAGCACAAAGTAGACGTGCTAGATAAGCCTCACGATGGAAGGGGTTTCCTGCTTCAGCCAGGCTGGCCGCATTTAAAATCAGCATGCGCATGGCATCAATTTCAATAGCCATATCCGCAATCATAAAGGCGATACTTTGGCGATGTGAAATAGGTTCACTAAATGCAGTACGTTCATTGGCATATTGAATACAGTAAGCTTTGACTGCTTCACATGTGCCAACTGCCATAGCACACCACATTAAGTTTCCCAGATCTAAAAATGCCAGATAATCAAAGTCATCATCACTTAACAGTTCAGCAGGCGTATTATGGAATTTTAAGCTAACGGTTTCGGTTGCCTTTAGACCCATAGCCGGACTTTTTTGAGCCGTAATACTGCGATCACGTTTAACAATAAATACTTCTGGCGAGCCATTGAGCTCAGCATTGACCAGAAACAGATCTGCAGTTTTACCTAAAATCACCAAGGTTTTTTCGCCATTAATATAGTATTGCCCATTGATTGAACTGGCTTGGGTTTTTAATTTCAGTGGATTAAATGCAGGAGTGGCTTCCTGGATGGCAAAGGTGGCGTGTATCTCTGCATCATTTGCAAAGCTGGACAAATAGGTCGCCTGAACTTTTTCAGAACCCCATTGTGTAATGGCATTAATCACGCTAAAGGTTGAAAGTAATCCGGCAGTTAAGCTGAAATCACCTTTGGCCAAATGTTCTGCAACCAAAATATTGCTTAAAATATTTTTTTCGGTGGTCACTCCACCCAAGGTTTCAGGCAAAGCATAATAATTTAGTCCCAAGTCTGTTGCATGTTGCCAAAGCGTTGCAGGAAATTGTTCGTTATTGTCTGCCTGGGCTGCCAGTGGATAAAGCACTTCGGATGCAAACTGCTCCATCGCATCACAGCTCATTTGCTGTTCTTCAGTCAGGCTCAAATCAAAGAGTGATTTCTGCTGATTGGGTAAACGTTGCTTGCTGACTCCGGAACTGGCTTTAAAAACTTTTTGGGTTTTACTTAAAGTTTTAAAACCCATTTTTGAGCTTTGATAGAGAGATTTTTCCAGAAATTTGCGCAGTTTGAGTTGATCAAGTACCTCGCTACCGGCAATTCTGGTAATGAGGGATAGCCCAAGTCCTTGAGCCTTATTTACCATATTGGTCATTTTTGTCATCCATTGGTTTTTGATTCTTTATATTTTTTATGCTGACATGTGAATATGGAAATGACTATGTCATCCCTGACAATTAAAATTGACTTGGATGAACGGTTAAAATGAAGTTTAAATTTGATTAAATAATTGAATATTATGTATTTTATTATAAGTAAAGCTTGGGGTGAAAAATAAAAATTGACTAGAATGACAAGAGATCATTCTAGTCTGTGCACAGCTTATAGAAAATTCGCCACCATTTTCCGTACATTGGTTTTTGCATCAATGACGGTCATGAAGGTATACGCACCAATGAATTTACGGCTAATAAACATAAACTCTTTAGGGGGTACACTGAAATAACGCGATGCCATCGATTTGGAAGCACGTTGCATGACACGGCTATGAAGTTGGCTTTTTTTCCAGTCATAGCGCTGATTTTGATCCATTACGCCTTCGGGCAAGTCTGGATTATTCATTATGCTACTAAAGGCTTCGGTGGCCAATAAAAACACTTTAGCCATATCTGGCTTGATACTTTGCGGAATGGAATCAAAAAATTCATAGCCGGTCATGGCATGAACCATTTCATCGATATTATGATCATAACCGGCTTTAATCAGGTTGCGGGCGACTTTCAGCAAATGTTCATCAAACTGGCGAATTGCCCCGAAATCCAGTAATACAATCTTGTCTTGAGTTTCTACGCCATCTCCCAAACGGACCAGATAATTGCCAAAGTTTGGATCGGTTTGCATTTCGCCCCATTCAAAAATTTCACGAACCGCGATCTCGAGAGAGGCTTCGCCTAACTGGTTGCGACGTTCTTGAGGAAGAGAGAGCATCACAGGGCTGTTGATCGGAACGCCACGCTCAAAAGTCATGCACAGCACTTGATCGGTACAATACTCATCCACAATTTGCGGGACGATATAACGAGGATCATCTTTTAAACGGTCGGCAAAACGGCGAGTGGTCGCGGCTTCAATTTCATAATTGACTTCACGATGCATCATTTCACGAACTTCATCGAACCACTGATCAAATTCACGGGTTTGCGGCACCATACGGGTCAGTTTGAGCATGTTTTTAAACAGGCTCATGTCTGAATCAATGGCATCTGCCACGCCCGGATACTGGATTTTTAATACGATTTCCAAACCATCCGAATTGCGTGTGGCGCGGTGTACCTGGGCTAAAGAGGCGGTGCCCAAAGGTTCACGGTCTACGGTCAAATCATGCAGCTTGGCGCCAAGCTGCTGTTCCAGTTGTTGCTTGATAGCCGGCCAGGCAAGTGCAACGGTCTGATTGTTTAAGGTATTTAAAGCCTGAGTGATTTCTTCAGGTAAAAAATGTTCGCCATACAGGGCCATCATTTGCCCGATTTTTACAATCGAACCTTTTAATTTACCAATTTCAGAAACAAGATAATCGGCTTGTTCTTTCATGGCTTTTTTACGTTTCTTTTCTTTTTCTGCTTCGCTTGAAAATAGGGTAGTTGCACTCGATGCAGCCCAGCGCGTTCCTGCGAGTAATGAGGCTTTAGCGATAGATAAGCGTCGATCCATGGAAGAAGTTTTGAGTTGTTTAAGCTTATCGTTCTGATCTGACATTAAACAAAATCCTTAATCAGCAAGTCGCAGAATATTTAATTGTAGCGGATATTACCGTTTATTCACGTATTAAAAAAGTTCAATGTGCTGAATGGAGAGTAAATATGTTTAATATTTCATTTATTTTCCATGAAAAGTGTCACGGTACTTAGACAAAATAGAATTCAAGTGACACCTGTGCTTTGATCATAGACTCCCGATGAGATTTATCAGGATTAAAGATAGGGATAGGGCAGAAAACCTGCTGCTCAGGGATGAGCTGAGATTTACATCCGAAATTGAATTTTAATATCGCCTTTCTGCTGTAACAATTTTTTATTGTCCTGAATATGTTTAAAAATCATGGCTTGAACCGTGTCATGCTGAAAACCAAGCGCATAACCTTTAACAATAATGATGCTTGGAAAACTAAAAAACAGATATTTTGCATCATCTTCTGACGGGCTGCTATGAATGGCGTGTGCAAGTAAAGTGTGTTGAAAGAATTTTTTTTCCTTCTGTACCTGTGCAGAAACGGTATCATTCCAGTAGTTTTCACGCATTGCCATTAAATTATTGTGTTTGTAGCTCATAACAATAAAAATATTTTGTAGAAAAAGAATTGAAAATATATGGGGATATTTTAGTCAGATTCAATGTGCAATTTGAATGAATTTGTTATTGGAGCTGAGCTCATAAAGGCTAAGCTTATAGGAATTTGCACATGATTGATGTAGTATCAAGGGATAAACACAATAATAGTATTTGATATTAAGTCTTTTCAGACACGGGAATATTATGCGATTGGCAATATCAAGTATGCTGAGTCTAGCTGCTTTCTGGTCAAATTCAGTTTTAGCTCAAGGCTATTCTGACGAATATAATAAATGTCTCAACACTTCTTATGGTGAAATTGAAACAGTCAAAAAATGTGTCGACAAAGAACTGAAAAATCAGGGAAAAATTTTAAATAAAGCTTATAAGGGCTATATAAATAAGAATGCGGTTAATCAAACTAGTATCGAGCAACAGCATACACTTTGGCTTAACCGTGTGGATCAAAAATGCTATTTAAAAGTAACGTCTGCCTATATGGCCGTTAAACAATCCAAGTGTGTACTCGAAATGACAATGGAGCGTACTCACTATTACCAGACCAAATAAATTCGCCATAGATATTTGTTTTTAATCTGGTCGAAACATTATAAAACCCCACAAAACAAGGTATCATAAGGCGTTTTAAAAATTGACCTTGGAGATGCCTTAAGTGGATCAACTGACTATTAGCCCTGAACATTTACAGGAAGCCGCTGAAAACCTAAGCACAATTCGCGATTTTATCCGTTTTGGTGTTTCAGCTCTACGTCAATACGATGCACACTTAGGTCAAGGTACAGAAGATTTTTTTGCTGAAAGCTCGGCTTTAGTCCTGCAAACACTGGCATTGGACTGGAATGCCAACCCGGAAATTTTAGATGCGAAATTGTTGCCAAGCGAAAAGGCAGAATTTATCAGCTTGCTGGAGCGTCGTATCAATGAAAAAGTGCCAACCTCTTATTTATTAAATCTGGCTTATTTCTGTGGTAAACCGTTTTATGTTGATGAGCGTGTACTGATTCCACGTTCACCGATTGCAGAATTGATCAATCAGCGTTTTGCACCTTACTGTCTGGATGAACATGGTCAGATGCGTGAAGCCTTGAACAATCTTCCAGAAAATGATCATCCGCAAACACCGCGTCGTATTTTAGACATGTGTACTGGTTCAGGCTGTATTGCAATTGCTCTGGCTTATGCATTCCCGGAATCTGAAGTGGATGCAACGGACATTTCTAAAGAAGCTTTAGAAGTGGCTTCTATTAACGCTGAACATCACAACATGCAATATCAGGTTGCATTGATGGAATCCGACTTATTTGCAAAAATTCCTGCTGAGAATCAATATGATTTAATCGTATCTAATCCTCCGTATGTGGATGCGGAAGATATGGCGGATTTACCTGCAGAATTCTTGCATGAACCTGAGCTTGCACTTGCAGCAGGTCAGGATGGTCTGGATCTGGTGCGTAAAATGCTGGCACAAGCAGCGGATTACCTGACTGAAGATGGCTTGATTGTCATTGAAGTGGGCAACTCTGAATGGGCGATGAAACAGAACTTTAATACTGTAGATTTCCATTGGCTCACTTTCCAGAATGGTGGTTCAGGCATTTTTGCTTTGACAGCAGAGCAGTGCCGTAAATACCGTGATTTATTTGTACAATCTGTTCAAGCATAAGGAGTTGTCAACATGGCAGGTAATAGTATTGGACAACTGTTCCGTGTAACGACTTGCGGTGAATCTCATGGCGTTGGCCTGATGGCGATTGTCGATGGGGTACCACCAGGGATCGAACTGACTGAAGCAGATTTACAAAAAGATTTAGACCGCCGTAAACCGGGGACTTCTAAATTCGCAACCCAGCGTAAAGAACCGGATGAAGTCGAAATCATTTCCGGTGTCTTTGAAGGTAAAACCACAGGTACATCGATTGGTTTACTGATTCGCAATACCGACCAGAAATCGAAAGATTATGGCAATATTGCGCAAACATTCCGCCCAGGTCATGCGGATTACACCTACACGCAAAAGTATGGTTTCCGTGACTATCGTGGTGGTGGTCGCTCAAGCGCGCGTGAAACGGCTATGCGTGTGGCTGCGGGTGCCATTGCCAAGAAATTCCTGTTTGAAAAATTCGGTATTGAAATCCGTGGTCACGTGACCCAGATTGGTACTGAAAAAGCTGAAAAACTGGATTGGAATGAAGTTCCAAATAATCCATTCTTCTGTGGTGATGTGGATGCCGTACCACGTTTTGAAGCTTTAGTGACTTCATTACGTGAACAAGGTACCAGCTGCGGTGCGAAGCTGGAAATTCTTGCCGAGAATGTGCCTGTGGGTTGGGGTGAGCCGGTATTTGACCGTCTGGATGCAGATATTGCGCATGCCATGATGTCTATTAATGCTGTTAAAGGCGTTGAAATTGGTGATGGTTTTGCGGTTGCTGAACAGTTTGGTCATGAATCACGTGATGAATTGACCACAGCTGGCTTTTTGGCAAATCATGCTGGCGGCATTCTGGGTGGAATCTCAAGTGGTCAAACCATTCGTGTTGCAATTGCGCTGAAACCAACTGCAAGTATTACCACTCCGGGTAAAACCATTAATATCGATCGTGAAGATACCGATGTATTGACCAAAGGCCGTCATGACCCGTGTGTAGGCGTGCGTGCAACTCCGATTGCTGAAGCGATGTTTGCCATTGTACTCATGGATCACTTCATGCGTCATCGTGCCCAGAATGCCGATGTAGTTGCGCCGTTTACTCCGATTGAGCCTAAGTGAAGAGTAAAGTACACTGCTTTGCCCGAATGCAGTAAGTGATCTGCTTTTTATGATTCAATAAAAAAAACCAGACATCAAGTCTGGTTTTTTTATTGCCTGATTTTTTATCTATTATTTGTGGTAATTTCTATGAAACAGAAATTTTTAGAAAACAATGAAAGCATTAAAATATAGACTGGCAAATGCCAATGATGTTGAAGTTCTTGTTGCGTTGATCAATCAGGCCTATCGTACCAATACAGGTTCTAGCTGGACCAGTGAGCAGCATATTATTGCTGGAGACCGGATTAATGCCCAGCAGCTAAAGCAAACCTTGGCACAAGAGAATTTTTATCTGTATATAGCTGAAGTTATAGAAGATGGGCAAATGCATTTAGTGGCATGTATCGGCTTAACTTTTCAGCAGAATAGTGTGGAAATAGGCACTTTTTGTGTAGCTTCAGCTTGGCAAAATCAGGGTATTGGCAAACATGTTTTAAAATATGCTGAGAAAATGGCAGTAGAACACTTTCCTACATTAAGTCATTATGAAATGTGGGTGCTGGATAGCAGAAAAGAGCTGATTCAATATTATGCACGGTGTGGTTATGCTAAAACGCAGTATACTGAACCTTATCCCATTCATGCCAATGTAGGACAACCGTTGATTGATTTGCAATTACAACAGATGTCAAAGTCAGTGCTGAGAGGTATAAGTTAAGCACTCAAAAAAGTACATAACCTTAAAATAATAGCCTAAGCTATATCATTTAACTAAACTGGTTTGAATTTCAAGTATTTGAAAAATATGTCTATTCATAGTGTGATAACAGTGCTTAACAAATAAATGAATTTAGTGCTCGCACATGGTATAAAAATTGCTCATATTAATATAAATAATTATTGCAGGAGAGATGTTCTTCTGTGAACACGCCGAAGGAGCAACGACCCCGGAAACTCTCAGGCAAAAGGACTGTAATAATTTTAAAAATCTGGAGAGAAGCATAGAAAAATATATGCTCACCGAAGGGGATGGTCGGCGTTATTGATTATAACGATGTGATCGAAGCTCTCAGGTAACCATGACAGATGGGGCGCATAGAAATGTAGATCTACATTTCCAAGGAGTGTGCTATGTGTCATATTGTTGTGATTGGATCAGGTATTACGGGTGTTACTACTGCCTACGAGCTCGCCAATTTAGGCTATAAAGTCACGGTTTTGGATAAGCATTTGTATCCTGCCATGGAAACTTCATTTGCCAATGGCGGACAACTTTCTGCCTGTAATGCAGAGGTCTGGAATCAAAAAGCCACCGTACTGAAAGGTATTAAGTGGATGTCCAATAAAAATGCACCATTATTACTCAACCCATCTTTTGATCTGCATAAATATGGCTGGTTAATGGAGTTTCTAGGTAATATTAAACATTATGAAACCAATACTCGTGATACCGTTAAAATAGCACTTTTAGCGCGTGAGCGCTTATTTGCAGTTGCTGAAAAAGAAAATATTCAGTTCAATCTGGAAAAACGCGGCATTTTGCATTTTTACCACACCAAATTAGATTATGAGATCGCCACCAAAGTGAATGACCTGTTGATCAAGGGTGGACTGGAAAGAATGGCAGTTACTCCTGCAGAAATCAAAGCCATAGAACCAAGCTTGAAAGGTGAATATTATGGTGGTTTTTATTGCCCTGGAGACGCGACCGGCGATATCCATAAATTCACCAAAGGTTTGGCTGAAGCCTCTGAAAAGTATGGGGTAAAATACCTGTTTGGTATGGAGGTCATGGATGTAAAACACCATAAAAAAGGTGTCACTGTGCTTTACCATGCTAGCAATGAAAATATGCACCTAGATGCAGCTGTGGTGGAATCACTGGAAGCTGATGCCGTGGTGGTTTGTGGTGGTGTGGGAAGCTATCACTTGGCAAATTTACTGGGTGATCGGGTCAATGTCTATCCGGTGAAAGGCTATTCTATTACCTTGAACCTGAATGATGAAGATAGTGTCAAAAATGCGCCGTGGGTGAGCCTGCTGGATGAAAGTGCAAAAATTGTGACTTCACGCTTAGGTGCTGATCGTCTGCGTGTTGCAGGCACGGCTGAGTTTAATGGCTATAACCGGGATATTCGCGCAGACCGTATTCAACCGCTGACAGATTGGGTCAACAAGAATTTCAATATGAGTACTGAAAATGTTGTACCTTGGGCAGGTTTACGTCCGATGATGCCCAACATGATGCCGATGGTCAGTCGAGGTCGCCGTGAACGGATTTTTTATAATACCGGTCATGGTCATTTAGGTTGGACTTTATCTGCAGCGACAGCGGTGATGATTAGTCAGCAAATCGCTTCACAGCATCCTGTTTGATCATATAAAAGCATGGAGTTATTGGCTTCATGCTTTTGAATACATAAAGATTCATTATTCGAATGATGGTATGATAATTTGATTGTTATCACCTTAAAATAATGGATAATTATGAATATTTTTCAAAAATTGTATTAAGTTCAGTTTTAATTGTGGGGATGACAGGGTGTGTTTCTACCCGTGGCTTGGTATCTCTGGAATCACCAGTGAAGCAGATCAATACACAGGAAAGTGGTCTTAAAACTGCGGTTATTAAAATAGTCGAAGATAACGTGTATTTGAAGAAAAGCCCAAACAGGCCAATATTCCTTCGCTTAAAGGTGGATTACAGCAAGCGACAGCCTCAGATAAAGCGAAAGCAATCGCCCGTAAACGTAACGGTTATGGTAAAGCCATGGGGGACATTTTCTTAAGAGATGAAACGGTAGTTTCCGTGTTCGAAAAACGTGTTGAATCTGCTTTGTTGCGCTCAGGTTATAAAGTTGTGCCAGCAGCCCAAGTTCAAAATCCAGATTTGGTGTTAACGGTTAAAGTAAACAAATTCTGGTCGTGGATGCAACCCGGCTTTTCATACATTACCTTGAATACTGAAATTGAAACTGAAATTTATGATGCCAATAGCACTAAACAGCCTATTCGTACGTATACAAAAATATCCAAACCGACTGTAATGGCGACTGACTCACGATGGATTGCAACAATGAATGAAGCTTTAAATGATTATGAAAGCTGTCTGGTCGATCAGTTGAAGTAAAGTAGCCCTTTAAATAAAAAGATAGAGGCATCATACCTCTGTCTTTTTATTTAATAACTTCAATCTTTTTAATCATACAGCCGGTATATACCTGCAAACCGTTCACAGCCTTTTTGTTTGGTTGTAATCGATAAAAGTGCTTTATTAAAATCGAAATGGTATTTGCAATCGTGTTCGTTATCGACAATCTCGCTTTTTTGATCAGCTGTGGTATAGGCTAAAAAAGGAATCGTTTGAGTTTCTAATTTGTTGTTCGGGTTGCGGTAGGCCACGCCCTCAATTTTAATTTTATCTTTGGTCAGTTGATGCACCTGTAAATGTACCGGTTGATGTGCAAATTGACCCTTTTCAAATTTTAAATAATGATTGGTCAAAGTCTGGTTCAATGAGGTATAAAAATTCAGATCTTCAATGCGTATTTCAAATTGCTGCTTATAACAGTCCAGGCTTTTACATTGCTGTAAGCGCTTAAACCATAAACGGTGTGTATCTTCGAGTAAATGTACCGGCGCATCGCTGACTAAAAAAGCCGTGATATAGTGATTAGAGAGTTTTTCTCGTGATTTTGCAAAACTGTCAGCGCAAATATTTTTCATTGAGGCTGTATCAGGCTGTGTACAGTCAATGTCTTGAGCATATACCATGGTTGAGCACAAACAGCCAATACTGAATAATGTGCCTAATGTTTTAATGAGATTAATATCGGTATTCACCAGCATGATCGCTTATAATTTCACTATGTTGCGCTGCTGTAACTATAGCGAAATAGAAAGCGTGAATACAACATCTCAATCATTTATTTCTTAAGGATGCTTAACGTGGTCGCACAAATTCGAATTGGTCAGGGAATGGATGTACACGCCTTTGAAGAAGGTGATTTTGTTACTTTAGCGGGGGTCAAGATTCCACATAACCAAGGCTTAAAAGCCCATTCAGATGGTGATGTGGTATTGCATGCACTTTGTGATGCATTATTGGGGGCATTGGCTCTGGGCGATATCGGACAGCATTTTCCCGACACCGATGCAAAATTTAAGGGAGCAGATAGTCGCGTTCTACTTAAACATGTCTATCAACTGATTTTAGATCGTGGTTATGTGTTAAATAATGCAGATATTACGGTCGCCTGTGAACGTCCAAAACTGGCCAAATATAATCTGGAAATGCGTCAAAGTATTGCAGATGTTCTGGATGTGCATGTTACACAAATTAGCGTTAAAGCCACAACCACAGAAAAATTAGGCTTTACCGGACGTGAAGAAGGTATTTTATCGACTGCAACAGTGTTGATTTCGCATCAGGCAAAATGATCTGGATGGATCAGCGACTGCTGTAGTTCCTGGGTAGCTTTGCGACCTTGCAGTTGTAGGGCTACTGCATGAATTAAGCCGGTCCAGGTTTCATTCGGTTCCCAGATACTGTGCATCAGTTCTTGCGCTGTAGGCATGTCTACATTCATATAATATTGACGGTATAAATACATCAAACAGCTGACATGATGGTTGGTTGCACAGTGAACCCAAACCATCTGTTCTTGTACTAGATGATTGAGCAGGTCCAATACCAGTAAACATTGGTCATCAGAAGGTGTTTCTGCTGAAATGGGCAGCTTAATATAATTTAAGCCTAAATCTAAACAAACTTTATCTTCATGATCTAAATGCGGCTCGGCGTCAGACAAGGCCAAATTCACAATTGTGGTTACACCGTATTCTTTAATCAGCTTTAGCTGTTCCGCCTTAGGCTGGGCAGAAGTGAATAGATGCTCGTGAATAAACTGGAAATTTTTGATATGACTGAGTGCATGTTCAATTTCATTCATCAGATAAAATTTTTCCTAATGTTAAAGTAGAAACGCCATCTGGTCAGATGGCGTTTTAGCTCTTAGCGATTTGGTAAAACGTCTTTCAATGCTTCATGCATATCGAGCAGGGCTTTTTCAGTGGTTTCCCAATCGATACAGCCGTCAGTCACCGATTTGCCATATTCCAGATTGTCCAGATTTTCAGGAATATCCTGACGACCACCTTTCAGATGACTTTCAACCATAATGCCCACAATCGACTTGTTGCCATCCTGAATCTGTTCAGTGATGTTTTTCAGTACCAGCGGTTGCAGGTACGGGTCTTTGTTGGAGTTGGCATGGCTGGCATCAATCATGATCTTGTTGCTGACTTTGGCTTTGGCCAAGGCATTTTCAGCTTCTGCAACAGAACCTGCATCGTAGTTAGGCTTCCCATTACCGCCACGAAGTACTACGTGTGCGTACTGGTTACCGCTGGTACGAATGACAGAAACCTGACCCTGATCATTCAGGCCGAGGAAGCTGTGACCATGTTTCACCGACTGCATGGCATTGGTTGCAACGGTCAAGCCGCCATCAGTACCATTTTTAAAGCCTACAGGTGAAGATAAACCTGAAGACATTTCACGGTGCGTCTGGCTTTCAGTGGTACGGGCACCAATTGCTGACCATGAAATCAGGTCTTGATAATATTGTGGCGAGTTTGGATCGAGTGCTTCAGTCGCACATGGTAATCCTTTCTCGTTCAGTTCAACCAAAAGCTGACGACCAATACGCAGACCTTTTTCAATATTGAAAGAGTCATTCATGTCAGGATCATTAATCAAACCTTTCCAGCCTACCGTGGTGCGTGGTTTTTCAAAATAGACACGCATGACGATATAAAGGCTATCTTTAACTTTTTCGCTTAAAACTTTGAGACGATCGGCATATTCATGTGCAGCCACGGTGTCATGAATTGAGCAAGGACCAATGACGACAAATAGGCGTTTGTCTTTACCATCCAGGATATTGCGAATAGTTTCACGGCCTTTAAGGACGGTTTGATAGGCTTGCTCAGTCAAAGGTAACTCTTTTTTTAATTCTGCAGGAGTTACAAGAGGCTGAATGCTTTGTACATTCACGTCGTCGATGTCAGATTGTGTAATAGGTTTTGACTGTAGTGTATTCATTGCCGTCACTGGTTCGATCATACAAAAAATTATTTCATCCCCTGAATATAACACGAATATACATTCACCATGTTATAAAAAAGATCAATATATAGGTCAAAAAAAAGTGATGAATCGTATAGTTAAATTAAACATGTGCAGTTTTTTCAATGCTGATCACTTGTGCGGTAGCCGGTTTCGCCACAGGTTTTGCCTTGACTGGATGCAGCATGAAATTCATACCTAAGGCAAACAAGGTAATGCCCAGAATCTTACGGATAATTTTTTCCGGCAAGCGGGAACTAATCAAAGTACCTACTACAATTGCAGGAATGGAACCAACCAATAACCAGCCAAGCAAGTGTAAATCGACATTACCTGAACTCATGTGCCCAAGTCCTGCAACCAAAGTCAACAATACAGCATGCACCACATCGGAACCAATAATTCGGATCATGGGTAAATTTGGGAACATCAAAACCAGTGCCATAATACCGAATGCACCAGCACCGACTGAAGATAAGGTAACGAATATTCCCAATACAATGCCCATAATCACGATATAAGCACGTTTGTCTTTGGCTTGTAAGTTAACCTTTTCCAGATCCTGCGTCATATCAACAGGTACATCTTTACGCAGCTTGTTAAAAAATTGTTCAATATGACCACGGAATACGATAGAAACACCGGTCAGGGTCAACATAAAGCCTAGGACCATGGTTAAGACAGCTTTATAGCTACTGGATTGGCTGAGATAGTTTTCTAGTACCCAATGCGTTGCAAATGAGGCAGGAATACTGCCTACAGCAAGCCAGATGACAATCGGCCAAACAATATTCATTTTTTTTGCATGAACTAAAGACCCGCAGAATTTTGAAATAGCGGCATATAGCAAGTCTGTTCCAATGGCGATATGTGGTTCGATTCTAAACAGGCTAATCAGGATAGGAGTCATTAAAGAACCGCCACCGACACCTGTAATCCCAACGCAGAAACCAACCAAAACACCTGCTAAAATAAATTCTAATGGACCAAACATGGTTATATGCCAAATATCAAAAACGTGCATATGTTATGACTTTTTCATATAAGTCGTTGTCTTGATTATTGATTTGCTTATTCTAAAAAGAGATAAAGCGGGATTTTATTTTCTTATGTTGTGCGTTAATACTTTTGTCTGATTAAAATTAAATATTGAAAATTCAGCAGGATATGAATTCTTGAAATAGAGATCGGAATAATGGAAGTTGATTATATAGCAGTTCAACTTAGACACTATCTGGGCTACTGTTATGTGATGCATTTTCACAAAAAGTTTCGATAGCCTTTTTTATAGTGGAACTATTCATATAGGTCATATAGTCACAATTTGCAGTCTATTTTTTTCATGAAATATCCATGAAGCGATTTGTCCTTGAAAACCAGAACATTAATGAAAAATATTAGGCTGAAAATAAAATGTTTGTTGATCTATCGCCACTGTGTCTGAAAAGATTTTAGAATTTCCTGCTGAAGCCATGTTTGTATCGAACGCAAATTTTTCCCAACACGGCATTTAAATTTATTGTTTTGCTATAGTTTGAAGAGATTAATGCTTAGTCATGTAAAGATAAAGGACTATGCTAAAATATTAAACTATTCAGCCGCAGGACGTATGGGGAAAAACACTTGCAAAATAGAAAACTAAAAATTGGAATGGTGGTTGGTGAGGTTTCAGGCGATACCCTTGGCGCTAAACTGATCCGTAGTTTTCGTGAGCAAGGCATAGATGCCGAATTTGAAGGCATTGGTGGTCCACAGATGATTGCTGAAGGTTTCAAAAGCTATTATCCGATGGATATTTTATCGGTCATGGGCATTGTGGAAGTTTTAAAAGATCTGAAAAAACTTTTCGCCGTGCGTGATGGTTTAGTTGATATCTGGAGCAAAGAACCGGTGGATGTCTTTGTCGGGATTGACGCGCCAGATTTTAATTTACGTTTATCTAAAAGTCTGAAACAGAAAAACTTACCGATCAAAACCGTGCAATATGTCAGTCCTTCAGTCTGGGCATGGCGTCAGGGACGGGTACATGGCATCAAAGCCAGTATTGATCTGGTACTGTGTTTATTTCCTTTTGAGAAAACCTTTTATAAAAAATTTGATGTGCCAGCTGCTTTTGTCGGGCATCCATTGGCCAGTCAATTGCCATTGCAAAACCCGCTGATTGAAGCCAAGCAGGAGCTGGGCTTGAATGTGGAACACAAGCACATTGCACTGTTACCGGGGAGTCGTCGTGGTGAAATTGAAAGATTGGGCCCATTGGTACTTGATGCAGCGAAAATCGTTAGTCAGAAACATCCTGAATATATGTTTCTGATTCCAGCTATTAATGAGGCGCGCAAACAGCAGATTGAAGCATTACTGCAACAATATCCTGCTGATTGTGTGGCTAAAGTCTGTTTGCTGGAAAATATCGATACGGAATCGAAAATTGGCCGTCAAGTGATGAATGCTTCCAATATTGTGGCATTGGCTTCGGGAACCGCAACTTTAGAAGCGATGTTGTTACATCGTCCGATGGTGACTTTTTATAAACTAAACTGGCTGACCTATCATTTGGTCAAATTCCTGATCAAGATTCCGTATTATTCGTTGCCGAATATTATTGCCGGGAAAAAGGTCATTCAGGAACTGATTCAGCATGATGCAACGCCAGAAAATCTGGCTGCTGAAATTGAAAAACTGATGAACGTTGAAACTGCACAAATTCAGGCGATGCAGCACATCACCATGCACAAGCAGCTGTTGTCAAGCAATAGTGAAGACCCGGTTCAGGCCATTCTGAATACCTTGAATGCAGGCACATCTGATCAAGCCTGATTTTTACTGGAACTGCTGGCGATATTGGCTCGGAGTTAAATTAAACAGGCGTTTAAAAGTCTGGCTAAACGCCGTTTCGGAAGAATAACCAACACGATGGGCAATTTGCTGTATCGACAATTGTCCTTCGCGTAAATGCTGTGAAGCCAAACGGAAACGGTATTGCTGTAAATAGGCCAATGGTGTTTCTCCTACAATACTGCTAAATAAGGTGGCGAACTTGGAACGCGACATACAACATTGTTCAGCCAGACTTTCTACCGTCCAGGCCTGATCAGGCTTACCGTGAATAGCGGCCAAAGCATTGGCCAGTTCGGTATGTGCCAAAGCCCTGAGCCAGTTATTGGAATCGCTTAACTGGGCAATATAATCGCGTACACATTCAATAAAAAGAATACTGACCAGATGATCGAGAATTTTGTCGCGACCCGGACGAATTTGATAGGCTTCTACGGCCAAAAAATGTAATCCGATTTGTAGCCATTCAGGGGTAGTGCTGCCGGTAATATGCTGAATATGAATATAGTCGGGCAGGGCATTCAGTAAGGGACGTGCCATAATGGTATCAATATGACAGCGGATCGCCAGAATCAGTGCTGGTTCACCGCTGGTACTTCCAAATTCAATGGTTTCTTGCCTTTTTTCATCAAAAAGCCCGGTAATATTAAGTGCTTCAACTAAATTGCTTTTATGACTGCTATGGCAAGAGTGGTTTTGCCCTGATGGGATCAGCACCAGATCACCTGCTTCGACCTGCAGTTGGGTGTGTGGATTCAGTTGAATGGTCATATGGCCCACCAGAACCACATAGCCAATCATGGCATCTTGTTCCTGATAAGCATAAGCCCAGTGACCTTGCGGTTTTAAATAAATATATTCAGATTTATTCAGATGAATATCGTCAAAAATTTTACTTAAGGCATCCATGTCTTATCGTTCTGTCATCATTGAATAAAAATTATAAAATTCTGGATATATGTCAGCATGTGTTTTTAGGTCAAAAATTGGCTAGATATGCCAAGGACGTTTGCATAGTTTTTTTGGACGTTTACAACTGTTCTTGAGGACCTATTTCTAGAAATATAACGTTAGAACAAAAAATAGGGAAGATCGCCAGCATGAATGCACCAGTAAATTTAAATCAAGCCACACTTCAGACCCTGCCTAATGCTTCAGGCTTAGCCCTCGACAAAAAACGTTATTGGTGGCTGCTGAGCCCCGGTTTACCGGTGATCGGTATGGGGATTTTGGCTGGCTATCAGGTTGGTCCTAAAGCCACGAAAAAAATCTTTGCCTTGGGCGGTCCTTTATTACTGCATGTGATTATTCCAACAGTCGACGCTATTGTCGGTAATGACAGTAATAATCCTGATGATGAAGAAATTAAGTCACTTGTAGCAGACCCTTATTATGACCGTATTGTAAAACTGTTTATTCCTTTGCAAATGGCTGCCAACCTTTTTGCCGGTTATGTGGTAACACGTAAAGAAACCTCTTTTCTGGATCAGATACTGCTCGGTATTTCCATGGGCGCGATTAATGGTGTCGGTGTAAACACGGCACATGAACTTTCGCATAGGCCGCATAAAAAGGATCATTATCTTGCCCATGCCACATTAGCACCGCTGTTTTATAATCACTTTCGGGTTGAACATCCTTATGGACACCATAAGCGTGCGGCAATGCCTGAAGATCCTGCTTCTTCGAAAATGGGTGAAACTTTCTATGAGTTTTGGCCAAGAACGGTATTTGGTGGAATTAAATCGTCCATTGAAATTGAAAAGAACCGTTTAAAACGCAAAGGTTTATCTTTCTTTAGCAAGGAAAATGAACTGTTTCAAGGCTGGGCGATGAGTGCCGGTTTTCATGCCAGTATGCTGAAGCTATTTGGTAAAGACGTGATTCCTTATTTGGCCACACAGGCATTTTATGGCATCAGTTTGTTTGAAATTATTAACTATATTGAACATTACGGTTTAATGCGCGATAAAAAGGAAGATGGAACTTATACACGTATCATGCCTGAGCATAGCTGGAACAATAACAATATTACTACCAACCTGTTTTTGTACCAGTTGCAGCGTCATTCCGATCATCATGCCTATCCGACACGACCATTTCAGGCCTTACGTCACTTTGATGAAGCACCTGAATTGCCAAGTGGTTATGCCACCATGTTATTACCAGCTTTAATTCCATCGCTCTGGTTTAAAATGATGGATAAACGTGTATTTGATCATTATAAAGGTGATTTAAATAAAGCCAATATTCATCCAAAACGCCGTGCCAGCATATTCAAGAAGTTCGGTGTGTCTTTATAAAGTATTCTGCGCTGTTCTATTTGGAAATTTTCTATCAATAAGTATATTTAAAAAGCACTTATTTTTACAGAGATAGAAAATTTCCCGTTCTTTTTTGAAGAAAATATATGAATGATATTGATAAAGCCTGGATGTAAAATTCATCATTTTTGTACGTTATGGCGCACAGGAATTTAAGGTGTTTATGGATTAGTGTAATAGATTTTTCCTGTGCCCAAATCATACAGGAACAGGAAGTTCAGCAATAAAAAAATAAATAGAAGTAAAGAAAAAATTCTTAGATCAGCAAGGTGATGTACGATAGGAGTCAGATCTAAGCATCAAATACGAAAAGGCCCGACATGATGTCGGGCTTTTATTTTATACAAATTTTGTAGATTTTTTACACAATTTATGAGAGACTTAATTTTTGAATGAGCAATAAAAATAATTTAATATGTATTGCTAAAAAAAATGACTTTAAATAAAATTTGGAACATTAAAATAATTTAAATTACAACAATAAGTTAGAGGTTTTTTGACATGACAAGAAAATACAGTAAATTTTTTTCTGCAGCATCTGAGTTTAATCTGGATAATTTTCCATACTACTGGATTACTCAAGTACATTCTCAATATGTTCAGAATGTGGATCATGCGTTAAAAAAATATGGTTTAGACAATTCTCGTCGGCGTATCTTGTTGGCTTTAAAGTCCAAGCCCAATGCGAGTGTATCCGAGCTATCCGAGATGCTGATTTTTAAGATGTCGACGACTACGAAAATTATTTATCGTCTAAAAGATGAAGGCTTGGTACATACTTATTGTTGTGAAGACGATGCGCGAATTACCCGTGTCGTTTTAACTCATATGGGCGAGCAAATGGTACAAAAAATTAACGATCTGAGTCATATTGTTTTAGATCAGTCTTTTGAAGGTTTGACCCCGTTGCAAATTGAAAAAATGTTAGACAGTCTTAAACTTATTTTTAGAAATTTAGCTCATTAATTTTAATGTAACCAAAAAGCGTGGATGCAATATCCACGCTTTTTATCAACTGTTGTAGGATCTACTTTTTAAAACTAAAAAAGCATATTTTTAACAGTTTTGATTTAAACCTGAGTATCGCGCTATAGCAGGTTGCTAAGATAAAGCCAGTTTTTCAAATAAAAGTATATGAATTAGAGATAACAAGTAAAGGAAGACCAATACCCAACACCAACATCACAATAACCGCTTGTCTAGTCGACAGTAGAATAGGGAATCACCTCACACTTGCTTAGGCTTAGATTTTAGCTATGTCCATAATTCGATTTTAAAATATAAGTCCTAAAATGATTTTTTAATGTTTTTGTAGAGTCACGTGATTTAAAAGATGAATCTAAAATAGCTTAAGCAATCTAAACATTCGTTTCTAAAGGGCATATAATTTACTTATCTCGTTATTAATATCCTCAAAAAAATGACACCAGCTTGTAAAGTTTTAAAATCCAATAAAATTGAATTTTCTATCCATGAATATGAACACGATGCCAATGCGAAAAGCTTTGGTCTAGAAGCGGCTGAGAAACTGGGGCTCAGCGTTGAAGAAGTCTTTAAAACTTTATTAGTCACCGATGATAAGAACTACTTTGTAGCAGTTTTACCGGTCAATCATCAATTAAATTTAAAGAAAGTGGCAGCGGCTGTAGGCTGTAAAAAATTACAGATGGCTGATCCTAAAAATGCTGAACGTTTAACAGGTTATCTGGTCGGTGGAATTAGCCCGGTTGGACAGAAAAAACGTTTAAAAACAATTATATGTGAGAGTGCTAAAAACCTTAAAACCATGTACGTTAGTGGTGGAAAAAGGGGATTGGATGTTGGGTTAAACCCACAAGATTTAGCACGCGTTTTAGATGCTAAATTTGCTGATATTGTTGATGAATAATCGCATTATTTTAAACTATTAATTTGGGTGATTTTTTACTTGTTACTCACATTATTACTCACTTATTCAATTCCTTCAAAACAACAAAAGCCGCATTAAGCGGCTTTATGATTTGATTCTATATCAAGAATCACTGATTGAACATAAGAGTGAAACCAAAAACGGGCTTTTTTAATATTTGATACATTATTAGTTAATTTTTTATAATATATTGATTTATTTTCTATTATTTAAAATTTTAATTAATTTTTTTCACAGAAAATTCACGAATAAGTATGTATGATGGCAGCCAGAAACAGCTGTAGTTTCTGAATGACCCTCCAAGGTCCTTAGTTTAAGCCCACCAATGTTCTCGAGGTGGGCTTTTTTTTGCATGGTACCTTCACAAATGAGGGGGTCACATTTTTAACAACAAATTATTCCGAAAAGTATTCCAGATTCTAATTATGGCGAATTCGACCTAATTAAAATACTTACTTAAAAAATGGATCGCTATGGATGGATTTTATTTCTAGATAAGTTAAAAGTGCAGCCAAGGCAAGCAAAGCCCCGAGTATTGCAAATAACGTGTCTTTAGAAATGATTGATATAGCAAAGCACCCTAAGCTTGAGATTGCAAGAAGCATTAAAAGTGCCCAAAAAATATACTTTTTCATGGTGGGGTTCTTTATTTTTGAAAATTGTGTGACTAAGATAGCAAAATATAACAAAAGTTTAAATTTTGATTTAAATAAATATCAAATATTAGTTGATATATGTATAATTGTTCACAGAAACTCCTGTAGTTTCTAAATAACTCCCTAAGGTCATTATTTTATAAGCCCACATCGTATTCCCTAAGTGGGCTTTTTTTTGCATGGAGAAAAGTAATGCTCCGATTCTTAATGTGTTTATTTGGCCTACATGGTGCGACTGAAATCGATTACACGGTTGATGATGAAGAAATCAAGGTGTGTCGGGATTGTTTGAAAGAAGTTAAATAAAATAATATTATTTTTAAATATATACAAATCAATAAATTATATTGTAATAAAACTTGAAAGGTAGCGTAATCCAGAGTATTTTAGTTGGAAATTAAGTAAATCTCCACATTATTTACTTAAATTCAGTTTATAACCTGCACCTTCCCCAAGATGCAGGTTTTTTTTTGCTTAAAGTTTTGCCGAACGTATTACGGCACATAAAACCCCGCTACATACTAGATATTGGCGGGGTTTCTTTTCTATTCCTTATTGAAATAATGTTGTGTATAATTACACAATGAACAGCAAAGACATTATTAAGCGTCTGGAGCAGGAAGGCTGGTACAAGGTTGGCGGTAAAGGCGACCATGAAAAGTATAAGCATCCCGATAAACCCGGTCATGTTGTGGTGCCACATCCACGTAAAGATATGCCGATAGGTACTCTACGCAATATATATAAACAGGCTGGTTGGGAATGGAGGTAAATATGTTATATCCAGTATATGTTCATAAAGATGAAGATGCTGCATACGGTTTAACTTTCCCTGACTTTGAAGGGTGTTTCAGTGCTGCGGATGAAATGCAAGACATCCAGCGCATGGCGCAGGAAGCGGTTGAGGTTCACTTTGATGGTGAAGATATTCCGTTACCTGTACCATCAAGCCCAGAGCGATGGTTAGGTGATGAGAGATTTGAAGGTGGTTTTTGGCTGTTAGTTGATATTGATACGACAAAGGTAAATACCAAGTCTGTTCGTATTAATATCAGTATGCCGGAAGCTTTGGTGAAGCGTATTGATGCTGTGGCCAAGAAACAACACTTAAGCCGTTCGGCATTTTTAGCCAAAAGTGCGGAAATGGCATTGCATCAGTAAAATAAACAATATGACAGACCCAGCCTGAGTGCTGGGTTTTTTATTTTGAGGTACTCATGACAGACAAAGTACAAGCGAAACAAGACTTAGAATTTTGCAGTGCTGAGCTGTCTAAGTATCAAAATCTCAGTCAGGCTGGGTTGACTCGAAATGAGTTACTGGCAATTGACGGCATCATGATTAAGTTGAGAGAGCGTATTAAGAATTTGCGCTTTGCTTTATATGAATCCTGATCAATACAAAGCCTTAACTGATAAAGGCCCACTTAAAAAGAAATCTCGTACCAGACCACTACCCAAAGCCGGTGAAAAATACTTAGAAGCATTCGATCGACTCAAAGAAATCCTTGATCGCATGGAAATTAAATATGAAGAGTATTTTCACTTCAAAAGCACTAAGCATTGGCGGTTTGATTTTCACCTTATTGAATATCGAATGCTGATTGAAATTGCGGGTGGTCCTTGGTCAGGTGGTCGTAAAGGTAAGCTGGCTACAAAAGCCTGGAGCATCGACCGGTATGACCATGCTGAAGAAATGGGATATCGGTTTCAGCAGTTTTTACCTGCAGACATCAATATGGGTCGAGCTACGATGTGGCTGAGAAATTTAAAGGCATCTTATGGACCAGTTCAGACCATTCCCACCATCGAATCTGATTGATCAGGCTGAGGAAGAAGAAGCGATTTTATTAGCGCCCGCCGTGGAATTAAAAGAATGGGTTGTCAAAAACTGGCTGACCCTTGGTGGTGAACTCCATAACCCGGATCATGATCATATTGCTGAGCTACTTCACGACAATGAAGAGTTCCTTGCATTTGCTTGGGCATCATCTGCCGCCGTAGCTAAAAAACGTATGGTGCTGTGGCAATGTGAAAAGGTCATGTTTAACCAAGGCGGATGGAAGCAGGCACGCCAGGAACAGCAGATACGCGACTGGTTCGGTTTCGTACCTCAATATTTGATTACGGTTGATGCTGCATTTTGTGAGCAAGCTTCAGATCGTGAATTTTGTCGTTTGATTGAACATGAGCTTTATCACATTGGTGTTGAGTGCGATGAAGATGGCGAGATCATCTATAGTGATATGACTGCTCTCTACTCCCAATGGTATCGGCGATCGCTTTCACCAGGATCGTTTTAGCGGTCGTTACGCCGTCTTTACCATGCCTTGGAGGGCTAATCCTGATAAGAATTGGCTGGCTGAGCTACATGGAAAATTGATTTTTATCCATGGTATGAAAAGCAAAAGGCCACACTTGATGACGTCGTTTTGGCTCAAGAAGTAGATATTGATTACGCAGCATCGGTTGAAGGCATGCTGATCCCCTCCGCATGGGTTGAAGCTGCTGTTGATTCTCATATTGAGCTCGGTATTCAGCCTTCTGGTGAGCGTAACGGTGCACTGGATGTAGCAGATGAAGGTAAGGATAAAAACTTTTTTGCGGCTCGTCACGGGATTGTATTGCAATACCTGGATACATGGTCAGGCGTTGGTGATGACATTTTTGGTACCACGCAAAAAGCTATCGATGCATGCCTGGATCTAAAACTGAATTTGTTCTTCTACGATGCGGATGGGTTAGGAGCTGGTGTATGCGGTAATGCTCGCGTCATTAATGAGCAAAATCAAGTGAGGGGGATGTCAGAAATTGAGGCTAATCCTTTCCGGGGATCAGGTGCAGTACATAACCCCGAGCAGGAGATGGTTGAGGCGCGTAAAAACGTGGACTTCTTCGCCAATCTTAAAGCCCAGATGTAGTGGTCGCTGCGTCTTCGATTCCAGAATACCTATCGAGCTTTGCAGGACATGCAATATGACCCAGACAGTCTTATTTCACTCTCAACACAAGACATAGATAAGCAAGAGCTTGAACAACTTAAGCGCGAACTTTCACAACCCACCTATAGCAAAAATGGTGCAGGCAAAATTTTAGTGAATAAGCAGCCTGACGGTGTACTGTCACCAAACCGGGCTGACGGCGTGATGATTTGTTTCAGTGATATTAGAGAGCGGAAAAGAAAGAAACCTGCAGGTGCGGGTAAGTACCAGCTCTTTCTCTCTAGATGACTGTAAATGGTGAACAATTCTTTTGTCGTAAGGCTCGACATTGTAATCACCCAGTAAAACAATATTATTTATAGTTTCACTTTCACTTTCACTTTCTACATCGACACGAAGCCTTTCTGTGATAGAACTAATTGGAAGATATACATCTCTGAGACGACTAGGCCAATGTGGAGTAAAAATCAACGCAGAACAACAGGCGGAGCTAAAGGAAATCGTCGATCGACGTGCCCAAGGCGAACATAGACTTTATGCCGAAATGTGGTCGCATCAGGAATATGCTTGAAGAACTGAATAAATTTCAGCATAGGCTGAATATTGTTAAGCCAATGCTTTATTTAATTGCATCAAATTCATGGTTAAATAAGGTGATTGAATTTAATGTGAATTTTATGTGTTTCTAAAGCCTGCAATGCCAGTTGTGCCCACGCTTGCACAGGACTATCCTGAGTGGCATAAGGGGCGCACGGATTATTCACTCTGGTATCTGGAAATCCAGTCGCCTGAATTGCTGCTCTATTTAGACCATTTACGTCAGCATTTTTCTGACCTACTGTTTACGCCCAATACGCGCCAGTTTCATATCACCTTGTTTATTTGCGGTTTTTTGACCACTCACCAGCAGGTTTGGGATGACGATTTTAGCCAGCAACGATTACAACGGCAAATTGAACTTTTAAACCGGGAAAAAAAATCTTCATTTAAATTGAAGACAAGGAACTTAAATAGTTTTGAAAGCGCACTTTTTATTGAAATTGAGGATATTGAAGGAAGCCTGGCCGAGGTTCGTCAACAGTTATATACCTGTTCAGCAGAAGTCGCAGCGTTGCAATATTGTCCTCATATCACTTTGGGTCTGTATAAAGACAAAATCAATAGTGATGCAGTGTTTGAGCGCATGCAAAATATTTCACAGCAGCAATTTGAATTTCAGGCCGAGCAATTAACTTTTGGGACCTATCATGCCCAAACCTTGCAGGGGCCATTAACACCATACCATCAAGTTATTTTGGGTGAGGCATGATTCAACTCATTTTAGGCGGCGCGCGTTCCGGCAAAAGTCGTCTTGCGGAACAAGCCGCAAAAGATTCAGGTTTACCAGTCAGTTATATTGCAACGGCTCAAGCTTTAGATACGGAAATGCAGGAACGGATTTATCATCATCAAATGCAGCGTCCTGCCCATTGGCAGCTGATTGAAGAGCCTTTCTCACTGGCAGAGCGATTGCAGCAAATTGACGCAGCAAATCAGCTGATCCTGGTCGATTGCCTGACGCTATGGATGACTAATCTGTTAATGCATGAAGATGAAAATCTGCAAGCTGTAGAATGTGAAAAATTACTGGATGTGCTGCCAAGTTTGCAATCACAAATCATTTTGGTGAGCAATGAAACTGGATTGGGCGTTGTTCCCATGGGTGAGATCAGCCGCAAGTTTGTAGATGAATCTGGCCGCTTACATCAGCAACTTGGACAGCTTGCCGATAAGGTGATTTTTTGTGTAGCTGGTTTTCCCATGATTTTAAAAGGAGAGAAATAATGAACTGGTGGTTAGATGCGTGTAAAACGCCAAGTGCAGAAGCCCGACTGCAGGCTGCAGAGCGTCAATTACAGTTAACCAAACCAACCGGTTCACTTTCTGAACTGGAAAATGTTGCAATTCAGTTGGCCTGTTTGCAAAACAATCAGCGCCCGAACATTGATAAACCGTGGATTACCATTTTTGCCGGTGACCATGGCGTGATGGAAGAAAACATTTCAGCCTATCCGCAAGCGGTAACTCGCCAAATGCTGCAAAATTTCACCAGCGGTGGAGCCTGTATTAGCGTAATTGCCAAGGAATACAATGCCAGACTGCAAGTGATTGACTGTGGTTCAGTCGGTGATGCCTATGAATATGCAGGCGTTGAACGTTATTGCATTATCCCGGGTACGGCCAACTTTGCCAAACAAGTGGCCATGACTGAAGCACAATGTATAGAAGCTTTAAATCTTGGTCGTAAAAGTGTAGATGAGGCAGTTGCAGAGGGTGCTTCAATCTATGTGGCTGGGGAAATGGGTATTGGCAATACCTGTTCTGCTTCTGCTGTCGCCTGTTTTTTGCTGAATGAGCCTGCTGAGCAACTGACCGGTGTAGGGACAGGGATCGGTGAAGAACAGCTCAACCATAAGAAAAATGTCATTAACCGTGCGATAGCATTACACCAGGAATATGTAGGCGATGATGCATTTAAAGCCTTGTGCGCCGTGGGTGGACTGGAAGTGGCTGCAATGGCCGGTGCTTATATTCGCTGTGCACAACTGGGTTTGCCTATGGTGGTTGATGGTTTTATCACCACAGCATCTGCATTAGTCGCCGTACGATTAAATCCGGCTGTACGTGACTGGATGCTGTTTGGACATCAGTCTGCTGAATACGGTCATCAACGTTTATTGCAAGAACTGAATGCCAACCCTTTGCTGAAACTGAATTTACGCCTGGGCGAAGGCAGTGGTGCCGGGGCAGCTTTAGGAATCATCAAGTTAGCATGCAGCCTGCATAACAATATGGCAACTTTTGCCGAAGCCGCCGTGACAGGTGAAAAAGTTTAATCTGTCTAGATTTAAGGATGATTTAAGATGTACAGGATTGATTTGCTGCGTCATGGCGAGACCGAGCTGAGTCATACTTTGCGTGGTTCAACTGATGACGCCTTGACGGATTCAGGCTGGCAGCAAATGCAACAAACGGTAGATCAATTCTTAAAAAATAATTCACCTAACCCCTGGGATATTGTGTTTAGTTCGCCTTTGCAGCGCTGTGCTTTATTTGCAGATGAAATTGCCAGCAATTTAAAGCTTGAACTTATTCTAGATCGAAATTTGCAGGAAATGCATTTTGGCGATTGGGAAGCTGTTTCTACGCAAGAGATCTATGAAAAGCAGCCGGATGTATTGGCGCAGTTCTGGGAAACTCCAACCCGATTTAGTCCACCCAATGCAGAAACAATGCAGCAGTTTCAGCAGCGTATTTTACATGCGCTGCAACAAATTCAGGGTTCCATGCAGCACAATCAATTTGCACATGCAATGGTGGTCACGCATGGTGGGGTGATTAAACTGTTAAAATGTCTGGCATTCAATCAACCCTTGGACAATATTTTAAAAATGTCTGCTGAACTGGGGCAATTCAATCATTTCATTCTACATGATGATTTAAGCATTGAATATGTGGAGCAATCAGCATGACGCCATTTTTTATTGCACTGCAGTTTTTAACGATATTTCCAGTTCAATTAAAACAGATGCCGAGCAAACAGCAAAATGCTCAATCTTTGCTGTTTTATCCTGTGATTGGACTGATTATTGGCCTGATTTTATTTGCACTTGCCCATCTTTTACAGGCGATCCCCGTTATTTTATTAAGTAGTGTGATTTTAGTGCTATGGATTTGGCTGACAGGCGGGTTGCATCTGGATGGTCTGGCTGATACTGCTGATGCCTGGGTTGGTGGTTTTGGTGATCCTGAACGTACCTTAGCCATTATGAAAGACCCGAGCTGTGGGCCAATAGGGGTGCTGAGTTTAATCATTCTATGCCTAATAAAATGGTCGGCACTGTATGTATTATTGGAACAGCAATACTATTCAGCCCTGATTTTATTTCCGCTATTGGGTCGTTTAGCGCCGTTATTTTTATTTTTAACCACCCCTTATGTACGCCAAAATGGTTTAGGCACTTCAATTGAAGAATTTATTCCGAAAACTGCCGCCCTTATTGTATGTGTATTAAGTTTACTTACATCAGTCTATTGGGGATGGGCTGGAATGCTGTGTGCTTTATCTATGCTAGGTACATTGCTTTATTTAAGGTATAAATTTATCCAGCGTATTGGAGGAATTACCGGTGATACGGTAGGGGCGAGTATTGAAATTTGCGAGGTGGTGAGTCTTTTGAGCTTCATTGTAGCGAGTTTTTATTTAACCATTCCATGATTAAAAAGAGGAAGTGAGCAGCCTGATCACCTAAACAGCATCACTTCCGTATCATGGGCATTATCACTTATAAATAAGTGACGACCATGGAAATAATTGCCGGTCCCAGCAGCACCATAAATACCCCTGCAAGTACCATGGTCAAACAGGCCACTACACCTTCCTCACGATGGCGCATAAAGGCTTTACTGGTACCAAAACCATGTGCCGCATTCCCAAAAGACGCGCCTTGAGCAAAGCGTGAATTGAGTTTGAGTGCCAGTAGAAGCATATCTCCCATCGCTACACCCGCAATCCCGGTAATCATGGTAAATAAAATCACCAGTTCAACTGAACCGCCTATATGGGAAGTGAGTTCCATGGCAAAGGGCGTAGAAATGGAACGGGCCATTAAACTGTAAGACGTGGCCTGGTCAAAATTAAATAATCTTGCCAGATAAAATGCGCTGATCACACCGGCAATCATGCCCACCACAATGCCTAAACCAATCGACAAGGCATGTGCTGTAATGACTTTGCGATATTCATAAATCGGAATGGCAAAGGCAATGGTCGCAGGTCCCAACATCCAGATCAGCCATTGATTTTCCACCATATAGCTATCATAGGAAATATTGAATGCCAGCATCAATATCACCAGAATAAGAGGCACAAAAATACCGGGTGCCAACAACATGTATGGATATTTTTTATGCAGTTTTTTAGCCAGTACATAACAGATGAGTGTCCCGAGAAAACATATAAGCGCAGTCAGGTTCATATTATTTTCCCTGTTCTAATATCTGTTGGGATTGTGATTTATGCTTTAAACGGGCTTCCAGTTTAAAACCGAAATATACGCTATAGGCTGTAGCCAGCATCACACAAAAAGTACCGATTACAACCGATAAAATCAGTTGCCAGCCTTGGGTTAAAAGCAGGTCTTTATATTTAATGATGCCGACTACACAGGGAATAAATAACAACACCAGTTCACCCAGAATAAAATCTGAACCTGTTTTAATCCATTGCAGTTTAAACAGGCCACTCAGTAAAGCCATTAACACCAGTAACAGGCCAATAACCCCGGCAGAAACCGGTAAATTGAGCGCATGTTGTATCAGTGAGGAAATCCACCAGATGAAGATCAGCAGACTGAGCTGTAATACCACCTGAGCAATATAAATTGATGGAGCAGAATGTGAGGAAGTAGACATAATCAGAAAATATAAAAACTTGCAGGTATTTTAAATTTGACCCTCTGTTTATATTATGAATAATAAAAAAAAGATTATGCATAAATGGAATGATTAGTGGATATTAAGAGTCTGAGCGTATTCGTTAAAATCGTGCAATTGCAAAGTTTTACCCGAACAGCAGAGGAGATGTGTGTGACCCAGCCCACCATCAGTAAGACCATACATCACTTGGAACAGGAAATTGGTGTGGCTTTATTTCACAGGGGGGATGCCGGTCGTAAACGTGATGTTGCCTTAACCTATACTGGTGAACAAGTGTATCAACATGCTTTGGTCATACTGGAACAACAGCAACGTATTTTTGAAACAGTGGCTAAAATCCGGCAGCTCAAACAGGGCAAATTAACTCTGGGTTTACCGCCATTAGGTTCAGTTTTACTCAGTAGTTTAATTGCCAAGTTTCACAAGCAATATCCACATATCGAATTAAGTTTTCTGGAAGTCGGTGCAGCTGCGATTGAAGATGCCATTTTGGCGAAAAAAGTCGATGTTGGGATTTTACTGGGACATTTAAAACCTGTACTGAGCGGTATTCCTATTATGGATTCACCTTTATGTTTGCTTTCTCGAAAAGATACCCAGTGGAAGAATCGACAAACCGTAAAATTGATTGAATTAAAAGAAGAGTCTTTTTTACTTTATGATGATTCCTTCACTTTAAACAATATGATTATTCAGGCAGCGAATTACGTCGGTTTTGAACCGCATGTGGTTTGTAAAAGTAGCCAATGGGACTTTATTGCCAAAATGGTCGAGTCGGATGTCGGGATTGCTTTGTTGCCAAAAATTTACTGTGAACAGCTGGATCAGGAGAAATTTAACATCAGCCTGCTGGAAAGCCCTTATTTGAACTGGACGCTGAGCATGGCTTGGAATACCACCGTTGCCATGAACCCTGCAACACGGGCATGGTTAAAAATTATTGAGGAAAATCGGGATAAAATTCACTTTTAAAAAAATTTGGTTGGCAGCCTTGTAAAAACAGGGTTTGGATGCAGGCTGAATCCAATCTTGATGTCTATGGCACATTGGGCAGATCAGTGGATGAATGAAGATTTAGGGCAGCCGATGCAATATACGCATAAAAGTTGTGGTCATAAAATGACCCTGCGACTAGTGTGTTCTGAGTGTCATGAAACGCTGGATGCCAAGCAGGTTAAAGCTGAATTGACGCAACATGATTATGCCTATCTGGAACAACACAAAATATCATCCTGAATCTTTCCCTTCAGGATTTATAGACAATTCGGCGGTTTAGGAATACCTGCCAGACGGCTTAAATGACGTGCCACCAGACCGGTCTTAAATTGCTCTTGCAAGACGGCATTATTGATATCGGCACTGACGGTTTTCATCAGGAATTTGATCAGTGGACGGGTGGCTGGTGAATGTCCAAACTGTTGATAGAACTGGCGTACTGCATGCAAAACTTCAAAATGCCACGCTGTAAGTTGCAGCTCCAGAGAGTTTGCCAACTCTTGAGCCACCATTTCATTCCAAATAGTGTAATCGACTAAGTGACCATCTTGATCGAGTTCTAAATTCATCATTAATCTCAAATTAGTTCAAGCGAATACAGCGGGTATAGTTGAGGCAAATATCTGCAAATTCTGCATAAGAAATCAGCTGTAAATTTTTGGTTGTTTGTCCCGCCAGGATTTCCGCATCGGTGTCCAGTACATACACCTTGTTCAATGATTGCAGAAATGAATGCTGTAGTTGCAAGACCGCTTCACCCATCAGTACAACTGTATCTTCAGGAGAGTAAACCTGTTGTAATTTGCTCAAAACATTCGGGGTTGCTGAAAAAGTACTTTGCACCAAATATAAGCTTTTATTCGACATAATCAGTTTACTCTTCAACTTTACCAGTACAGTACAAAATCAAAACTTTGAATTAAATCAGGATTTAACTCAACAAATTCAATATCCTGTTGAGCATTGGCCACAAAGTGTGAATGTTGATGTTTGTTTTCAATCAAAATCGGGCTAAGGTCATAAAACTCAAAGCTATCGACCATATTGGATGCCACTTTAAAGGCATGTTTAAGCTGATCAAATGGCAGTTCGGCATTGAGTAAACTTAAGGCTGCATCTTGCAGTAAAACTTTCACTTCACAGCCAAAAGTTGCCAGTACCATCGTGGCAGACAGGCTTTCATGCACCTGCAGATTGGCCAGATTGGCTTGGGTCAGAATAACGAGTACAGATTTCACACAATTTACCTTTTAAAAGCAACAAATACCAAAAAAATATCGTCTTAGAATTGAATCAGACGTTGTGTTGACTGTACTGCATCGGCAAGTTCACCCAGACCAACCAGTTCAAAGCCTTGCGCAAGATTGTGTTGGCTAATTTGATGTCGTTTGGCATTTTCTTCATCGCTAATACCACGCGCCAACGCAGCACTCACGCATACCGGTAAGCGAATCGCCAGTTTCTGCCATTCTTCGGTCAAGTTACGCTGATCATCCGGAACCCATTGCAAGGCATTTGCTACAGCAACACCGTCCTGATAGAAGAACACGCGAAATGGCTGGTTTTTAGCGTGCAAGGCCTGAGCAAGACCCAAGGCATGCCAGGCATAGATCGAGGTTGGAGCGGAGGTAATTAGTAATAAGGTACTCATCGAAATTCACTTGAAGAATGCCCAATCCAATATTGATGCATCCAAACTTCATAAGAAAAGGGTAGTATACAATGATTTTAGGTGGTATCTAAAGAATTCAGAACTTAATGTTAAAATTATTTCAAAAATAATTATTTAAAAACAATGATTTAATTGGGTTTGTTAAAGTTAAAAATCATAAAACCTATTTTTTTATCTGCATGAAATTCCCTATATTCCCTTCCTTTTTTCATATTATTGGTAAAATAAAAAGTAATTTGAACCAGATCTACACCAATGCTGGCCTTTTCAAAAGAAAACCCATCACTGGGATGGGTTGGGTAGCGTTACTTCATTATTACATGTCATGGTTTTCTTTGATTTTGGCTTGATAGTAAGGTAAGTGAACGTTGTAAAAATGATGATATCTTGATTTTAATCTTTGATTAATTTTGGGAATAGCTAGCAGATATATATTTAAATCTAATGAAATTAATGTCTTAATAGAAAAATAATTGTTATACTCTCGCCAATTTTGAGCACAGCCGTGCTTATTTATTTCTTTGAATTGTAAATACTTTTTATGAACCGTAAATTTTTTGCTGCTACTGCATTATTTTTTGGGCTAATCAATCCATTAGCCGCTATGCCATTCGATCCGTTAATTGGCACTTGGAAAGTTATTGATGATCGTACTGGTTATTATGTTTCAGACATCGTGATTCGCAAGAATTCTAAAACACAACAGTACAGTGCTGTCATTACTAAAAATCGATCTTTACCTGGTGTTGCAAATTCTGAAGTATGTAGCAAATGCCAAGGTGAACTGAAGAATCAGCCAATTTTTGGAATGGAAGCTCTTAAAGGTCTGGTTGCTGATACTAGCAATAAACAATTTAACAAGGGTATTTGGATTAATACGCAGGATGGACGTGTATATGATATTGATGCCAGTTTAAATGCTGCTGGAGACCAAATGAAAGTCAATGGTAAAGCTAAAAGTGCCAATGTAACTAGCATCATGACTTGGAAGAAGCTCTGATATAATTCTCAAGTGATTATTTTTATTTGTAAATAAATTCTTTGTACACGACAAAAAAAGATAACTCATTGAAATAATGGCATAATACTTGTTTTCTGACGACGAATATGATGACACATTTCAATGAGTTACATCTCATCTTAAACAAATATCTAAAGTGGAACA
>NZ_VOYL01000061.1:0-6271 GCF_013420295.1 Acinetobacter sp. YH01018 | reverse complement strand
CCAGAAAGCCAGAAATTCATAAAAACTATTTCATCAATCCCCTATAACTTAATCACGTTCATGGTCGATCTTAAATCTTGTGAAAAGTACTCATGCTGACCTAGCCAAACTGTAAAACTCATGTATTCATAGCCTTTAAATGAATCTTTCAATCGGTATATTTAAGGTAAAAACTAGTAATCAGAAGTTATTATCACCCCCATATAAAACAAGGATCAACTTAAAAACAATAACTTAGTAAATTATTCTTCCATTTTTTTTATATTTAGTGTTATTACGAAACTACAGCTAGTTTGTGTTAGCTATTTTGTACACTAATCAAATAATTTTCAGTGGCAGAACACACCAAAGAAATTAGAAAATATTATATGAATTAATATATTGTTAGATAAAGTTAGGAGATGGACTTTTATTATTTATTTTTCTTACGTTCAGCCTTGCGCTGTTCACTCAATTTTTGATGCTCCTCTTCACTCAATTTAACCTTAGTTTGGTTAAATGGTTTACCCAGTGTTAAGTTATATTTTTCAGCACCTAAAACACGTTTTGCTTCTTTCAGAATTACATCACGAATAAAATCATTCAAAGACTCACCAACGAATCCGGCTGCTTCTTTTAGAACTTTCTCTTCCTCATAATACAAAGGTACAGATGCTAAACGTCCGTGCTCTTTACGAAAGCGTTTCTTCACATCTTGGGTGTGTGGAGTGAGAATAATCTTGTACATTAAATTACGTGTGTATTCGACTTCTTGACCATTAGCATCATCTACAGTCGCTTCAGGATTCTCTAAAATTTCCTCAAGATCATCACCAAAACCTAAAGATGGTTTACTCTTATTTTTAACCATTATAGGATCTCCACCAAGAAATCATTAAATTCATCTCTAGCCTTAGAGCTACCCATTTCCATTACAGACAAGCCTTGAATCGTTGCATCACGGAATTGTTTACGATCACGGATAATGGTGTTTAATAACTTGAATTTAGGAAGTGTTCCTAGCAGTTCGATTGAATCTGCAACTTCAGTAGATCTTGTATTTGATGGAGCTTTATTAACAACCAGATATGGTTGAAGCTTTTCATTGACCTTGTGATAGGTATTAAATAATTTCAATACAAATGGAAGGACTTCAACATCGGCTTGGCTTGGTTGTGTTGGAACAATTAACTTATCACTGACTTGAAGAGCAGATCTAAATTCTTCACTGTCACGCCCAGCTACGTCTAATAAAACATAGTCATATTTCTTTTGAAGATCTAAAAGGATCTTCTTTAAATCACCAGTATGGTATTCAGTATAAACAGGATTTTGAGTTCTACGCTTAGACCATTTAAGAGCTGACTGTTGATCATCAGCATCAACTAGGACTATAGACCCCTTCTTACTCAAGGCTACAGCAAGGTTTGTAGCCAGTGTTGTCTTACCTACTCCACCTTTACGATTGGCAATGGTAATTATCATTTCTTCTTCTACCTAAATAGATGTAACAATAGCTCTATTGTATAAAGGATTAATATAAGTCTACAAGAATAATATTTGTTTATTTTGTAACAGGTTATAGATGTGATGTGCCGCATTAAACTGGGGGTGATACAGATTCTAAAGCACTAAACTATACGGGTTGATATCTTTTTATATATCTGGTTTTAATATTAATTTATGGTACGTTTCAAACTGTAAGCATCCGGTGAACCACCGCTTTTTCTAGCTATTCAATACCGTCCATAGTTTCCATTATTAAAAGTGCTGCATTTGCCCCCAGTAAAAGAAGAACTGAACCGCCGCCAGCAATCAAGAGACTGTTGCTCACATTAGGATTCTACTGCAGCAGATGCTCTAGATAGCTTAGTCTTTTGAATATCAAATATTACTCTAGTATAATTAAATGATCTGTATTGATGAAATCAAGCGTTCTCCAGCCCATGGACATGCATGCGGATATGGATACTGCAATGGCATAGGTGATGAGAGCCTTTGGCTACATCAAACCACATTGCGCTTATCTATTCTGTAATAAGCATGGCCATCGCATGAAAGTCCTGGTGGTCTGGCTTTGTGCCAGACGATTGGAATAGGACAAGTTCCATTGAGCTTTATCCACCAGAGTGAAACTGTAGCACTCAGCCTAGAAAATTACAGGGCTGATCCAGGGTAAACCCTGACAGCGTATTGGACTGCAGCAGGTGATGAATATGCTTTCTATAGAGGAAATCTTAACAATGTCATGACTTAATTGAACTAAATCTACAATCTCTTGGATGTTCATTTAATAGCTGTATTGTTAGAGGTATTAAATGATGTAAAAACTTGTATTTAGTTATTCTAATTACAACATTTTAACTATTTTAAAAGCAGGCTTTGTATTTAATCTAGTATCTTTAACTTTATACCATTTTTCAATATCAGTAGCTTTTGCTTTGTCAGGTATATTAAGTTCATTATAAACATCTTGAATACGAACTTTTATATCTGAACGAAGAATAACTTCATCCTTTTTCAAATTAAGTAAAGTCGGAATTTCAGTTGCATTATCCTTCTGTGCATCTTGAATCTTTAATGCTCTTTCAATTGGTAACTTTCTATATTCAAATTTTCTAATCGTGTCGTGCGTCAAAACATCATAAGCAGTTTTGAAATAGTCATCCTTTGCATCAACCAATTTATAAATTTTAGAATTATCTGCATCTCTTGCTTCACAATATTCTTTCATCGTTTCATAAAAGCACTGGCTATGACCTGATA
Source organism: Acinetobacter sp. YH01018 (assembly GCF_013420295.1). Taxonomy (NCBI): domain Bacteria; kingdom Pseudomonadati; phylum Pseudomonadota; class Gammaproteobacteria; order Moraxellales; family Moraxellaceae; genus Acinetobacter; species Acinetobacter sp. YH01018. Next base: position 3,526 of record NZ_VOYL01000061.1, on the reverse strand, counting down.
AAAATTTAGCTACACCTTCAGGTTTATGAGCGAATGCTTTATGTTTTGTTTCATCAGTCAGTAAAGCTCTAAATGAGGCAGAATATCCATCTTCATTAACTTCAGCACCTGCAACAACACGTACCACATAAGTTGCTTCTAGTGCTTCGTATGCCTGTAATTCAGCTTTCAATGCAACGTCTGAAACATACAGTTCACCTTTTTCATCTTTGAATGTGTACTTGTCATCTTCAGCAGCTTTTCTTAATTGTTCACGTCCTGCATCTGACATTTTACCTTCTTTGATATCATTCAAAACGTCTTCGCTGTCTTGGATACGTTTCTGAACTTCCTGCATCCATTCTTCTTTTGTACAACTTGCAGCTTCAGGTAGATTTCCAACTAATAGATTAATGTGTTCATTATATTTTGTGTTTCGAATACGACCACAAATTTGAGGTACAAGTACATGGAAATCTACTTTTGTAGCATCACGGAGTCCATTAATGATGATGTAGGTTTGTCCTTCTTCATCGAAGATGTCTGCACCTTCAAAAGCAGTTGAAGTATACAGATTGATCTTTGCAGGGGCTGAAGTGATGTCACTGATCTTTGCCCATTTCAAGCCAAGCTTACTATTAAATGTTTTTTGGTTTGAATTTGATTTTGAACATACAACTCTAATATCGTCAGGATTAAACAGATTCTTACCTGTTTCCTTATCAACTAAGGCTTTCAACTTACTTAGGATAGATGCAATTTCTGTCACTGAGTTATAGAAGATATGAGCATTGCCTTCAATTGTTCCCATCAAATAATCATAGCACAATCCAAACAAAGCATTGTTTACACCTACGCCATGTTCAATTTTTTGAAGGTTAAATTTAACCGGTCTAACATCACCCCACTCGATTGTACATAGTGGTAAATGTTCGAGTGCTGAAGGAAAATATTCACGTTTTGTTGGTGTCGCTGTTAAGAAAACGTACGAACCAAACTTGTTATAGTTTTGAAGTACATATTCACAAGTAGCTGCTTTGAAACTACCTAAATTCACAAGTGTATGTGCTTCATCAATCAGTAATTTAAATGCTTTTGGATTGAAGCCTGGTGTTGTTAGGAGTTTTGGTAATGAGTCAAAAGTACAAACAATTTTTCTAGAACTTGAAGTGTCTTTTAAATATTCTGTTATTTCTTCTCTCTCGGTATCACCATACACGCCAATTAAATCAACAATTCCTTGGTTGTCTGCTAATTTGGATTTAAGTAGGTTAATGTAAGGAACGAGAACTACATAATTTTTTGCATTACGGATAACTAATGTTGTACCACCACAACCTGTAATTTGTTTATTTACATAACAGTTGTCTGGAAAATCCTTAATTAGATTTGAAAGTTTTTCGGAGCTATCACTAGCTATAATTGTTATTGTATTTGCTTGAGCATCTTGCTCTATTTTTACTGCATTATTTATTACTAAATCTTGTAAATTCATTTATCGGATTACCTAAATAGGTCTTAATTTTTAGTGTCATTTATATGTTGTCAGGATATGAAGTAGTGAGGGATAATCCTCTATCCTATGTGATTAACAGTATCAAAATTATAAATCAATGTCAACACTTTATTTCACACAAGTCCATTGTTTACTCTTTTTAAGTATTTGATTGATAATATTTCAATATAAAAAAGTGTAAAATCAAACTATACACTTTTTTAAGCATACCCCCCTTATCTAAGATAGAAAAGTGTAAGGGTTTCTCTTGGACATAGCATTTTGTCTTGAGATCAACTAACGCACTCTGTTACTCTCATTCTATAGTAAACTGGTTCAGTCGTTTGTTTGCTCAAACTATTACTCGGTATATCAAAATGCTAGCGCATTTAGCTATACGCTCGCAAAGTTTCGAGCTAATAAGATTTGATTGATTAGATAATTATTTTACACTTTTTTTAGAAATGAAAATTAAATATACATTTACTATAAAAACAATTGTTTACAAGAAATACTTTACACTTTTTTTCCCACAGCCCTTTATATTATACAATAAATTGTGTAAGAGCTTAGGCAGTTATCAACAGTTATAAATTCAAAGAGTTCTTTTAAAATAGTAAAACATAGTCCTAAGACAAAAGCTTGTCTTGAGTTAGATATAAATATAATAGTAATCAATTAGTTAAAAATTTTTATCTTAAAAGAAGAATTATAAAAATTAATTAACATTCCTTCTAAAGCTCTGACGAGCCTTAGAACTCATTAACCATCTATAAAACTCTACCCTTTCTCATTTATATTCATGTTCTAAGGAACATAAAAAATCATTTATTAATTTTGTAGAAATAGAGGTAACAGTTTAAAAACATGTCTTTATTCTATTGGACTGAATAGCCACCAAAATTCTAGACACATATATCCATCTTGATCCTCTCTCGCTTTAACAACTGAAAGAAACTCTCGGTAACAGCATTATAATGGCAGTTTCCACGCCGACTCATACTGCTTTCAAGATTATGATGCTTGAGAAATGTCTGCCACCCATGGCTGGTGTATTGACTGCCTTGGTCAGAATGAATCAGGACTTTGTTCTTTGGGTTTCTTCGCCACAAAGCCATCAATAATGCATTTAAAAGCAGGTCTGTGGTGATTCTGGATTTCATCGACCAGCCAACCACAAGACGCGAAAATAAATCAATCACCACCGCAAGATATAACCAGCCTTCATGCGTACGGATATAAGTGATTTCAGTCACCCACAGTTGGTTGGGATGAATTGGATAAATTGTCGGTCTAAAGTGTTTGCAGCAACGACAGCGGTATTACCAGCATGAGATCTAGGTTTACGATAACCCCGCTATGATTTAAGACAATTAGCTTTCATCAACCGATAGACCTGATTGATCCCGTAACTCTCACCAACATCTTTCAAATCACAGTGAATCTTGCGATAGCCAGATTCTAGCCAGAATTACCCAAAGAGTTGTTGCCGTTTCTTGGCAGTTTTACTGGTTGGTTGCTTTAACCTTTAACCATGCGTAATAATCACTGTGATGAACATCCAGAGTTGAACATAAACAACGGATCGGCTATATTTGCTGATTGTCCTGAATAAAGGCGTACCTCATTTGGACTGGCTTGCGAAGTACACCGCGGCCTTTTTTAATATGTCCCTTCCAATACGGCTATTGATACAGCTATTAAAACAGCAAAAACAAACGATAAAATATAAGCAATTACCTACTCAAAAAGCTCAACAACCAAAAGCCGTGAGCCAATTTGATTGCATGCCTTTATAGACCCTACCTCGTCTATCAACATCTAGGACCAGAACAACAACTTTATTCTCCATGACTTGATATACCAATCCAAATTGATCAGTAATGTCCTGGAAGCAGCACAGATCCTTCCAAGCATCTCTTTCAATACAGCTATTGATACAGTTATCGAAACAACAAAACAAACGATAAAATATAAGCAATTACCTACTCAAAAAGCTCAACAACCAAAAGCCGTGAGCCAATTTGATTGCATGCCTTTATAGACCCTACC
>NZ_VOYL01000028.1:0-36592 GCF_013420295.1 Acinetobacter sp. YH01018 | reverse complement strand
GTGCTGGCGACCATAGCAAGAGTGAACCACCTGATCCCTTCCCGAACTCAGAAGTGAAACCTCTTAGCGCTGATGGTAGTGTGGGATTACCCATGTGAGAGTAAGTCATCGCCAGCTCATTATTCCTAAAAAGCCCCTGCATAAAGCAGGGGCTTTTTTTATGCAGGGAAATATAAGCAATAAAAAAACCAGCATTTGCTGGTTTTAAGATCGGAATTTTTGCAAATTTTAAGCAAAAATATTACATGCTGCAGAGGTCAGTACCCAAAGAATTGCGATTGCAACGACAGGCTCAACAATCTTTGCCCAGTTTGGGGTGCTTACAACTGAAACTTCTTCAACATCATGCTGCTGGATATTTTGGTGAACCATTTGACTAAACTCCTTCATTGTTGAGTCTAATGATATCTCTTCTTGCTCAATTGGTTTAGAGCCTTTTAATTCTGTTAGATCATTTGTTGACCAAACCCAATCAGAAGCCTGGCCAGATAAGTGTTCAATCTGTCCTAAGATCAATTCACGTAAACCTCTGATATTAAGGTTTCCAATATCATTAAGCTGTTTTAATTCTGTCAGTTGTAATTTTAATATTTCAGTTACTGTTGATTCTAATTCATTTTTAGGCAGGGTAGACTGATTTTTTGAAGATGTTGTAAGGTGTCGCGCAACCTCTTGAATAAAAAGATCGTCGGATGAAGAAATCTCCTGATAAACTTTTTTATCGTCAGTTCGCCAAAGTGAAATGAGTTTACCTAATACCAGTGCATTAATTTCTAACAGATGTGTTTTTCGATCTTCTCTAGAATAGTGTTCGAGAAGCTGAGGCTTTTGATTGTTAATCTGCTCAGCAAAATATTGTACTAAATCAAAAGCCATTCACTTGCTCCATATTATTTTAATCTAATAACCGTAGGCTTGGTTTTTTCTTAGGTTGTTCAGTTTCTTCTGATGTTGTGGTTGATTTTAAAGTATCTTCAGTAATTTGGATACCTTCATATTCATTTGGATCAAAGAACAAACCTTGTCCATTCTCGCGTGCATAAATCCCCAATACTGCATTTAAGGGTACATAGATGTCACGTGAAACGCCACCAAAACGCGCAGAGAAGGTGATTGCATCATTGCTCATATGTAGTTTATGCACTGCATGAGGAACGATATTTAAAACAATTTGACCGTCTTGAATAAACTGTTCTGGCACCATGGTATTAGGCTGGGTGGCATCAACTAATAAATATGGAGTCAGGTTATTGTCACAAATCCATTCATAGATAGCGCGTGCTAAATAAGGTCGGGTAGGCGTGAGATTCAATTCTTGTTCAGACATGGTTGTACTCGATTAATTTGCTAAAAATTCGCTGTAGCGGTTTTTTTCCTGCATGGTTAAAGATTTGATGAATGCAGGTCGACTAAAAATTCGTTGACAATATAAGTGAATAGGACGGCAATGCTGTTTAGGCAATTCGATACCCATCGCCTTTAACCGTATAAAAATAGGTGCCAGCATACAATCTAAAATTGTAAAATTTTCAGACATAAAATAGGGGAAATGCTGAAAAAGAGGTGTAAGAGAAATCAGGGTATCTCTGAGTTGCTTTTGAGCTTTCGCTTTCTCTTGTTCATTCAGGGTATCTGGGTGTCGCAGCATGATATCTGCCAGTTTTAACCAGTCCTGTTCAAAACGCCAGATATATTGACGTTGCTCTGCTCGTGGCATTGGTGCATCGGCATACAGTTTGTTCTGACGGTAGCGATCGTCTAGATATTCAGAAATAATGCTGGAATTAAATAATTTTAAATCATTTTCAATTAGCATGGGGAGCTGATTATAAGGATTGAGACTGGCCAGATCCTCATCGTCTTCATCTACAATAATTAGATTATATTTGATTTGCTTCTCTGCAAGTACATAGCGTATCCAGTGGGAGCGAAAATCATCCGCATGACTGTAAAGCGTAATTCCTTGTAGATGTGCATTTTCGATTGACATAATCCGAAACAGTGATAAATGAATGGAATAGGATACTAAAATTCAAGCTAAAAAGCACGAAGCATAAAAGCGCAATTGGGGTTAAGATATAAAAAGATGATAAGAAAAAATAACTGGAGGAAAACAAGATGCTGATCAAACTGGCGATAATCTTACTGTTTATTTTGATTGGTCTTGCGAATTATTATCTCACCAAATCTTTCTGGTTTCATGAAGGCGTGTGGGGTAAGGATGTACATGAACAGTAAGATGAAATATTTATCCGGATTAAAATTTAAGTCCCATAAAAAAACCCTGGATAATCCAGGGTTTTTGTCCGATTCGGTAAACGAATTAACGTTTAGAGAATTGAGGACGTTTACGAGCTTTACGTAAACCAAGTTTCTTACGTTCAACTTCACGAGCATCACGAGTAACGAAACCAGCTTGACGAAGAGCAGGTTTTAAAGTTTCGTCAGCAGCGATCAATGCACGAGTAATACCGTGACGGATAGCGCCAGCTTGACCACCAATACCACCACCAGCAACAGTGATGTAAAGGTCATATTTTTCAGTAGCTTCTAGAAGCTCTAAAGGTTGACGAACAACCATACGAGCAGTTTCGCGACCGAAGTACTGTTCAAGAGTACGGTTGTTGATTACGAGTTTACCAGTACCAGCTGATAGGAAAACACGTGCAGTTGCGGTCTTACGGCGACCTGTACCATAGTTAGTAGCCATGTGCTGTATCCCTTAGATGTCCAAAACTTGTGGCTGTTGAGCAGTATGTGGATGCTCAGTACCAGCGTACACTTTCATTTTTTTGATCATTGCATAACCAAGAGGACCTTTTGGCAACATGCCTTTTACAGCGCGTTGGAAAATTTCTTCTGGTTTGTGAGCAACTAATTTCTCGAAATTAGTTTCACGAATACCACCAGGGAAACCAGTATGGCGATAATATTTCTTATCAAGTGATTTTTTACCAGTCACTTGAACTTGTTCAGCATTGATCACAACGATGTAATCGCCAGTGTCAACGTGAGGAGTATAAGAAGTTTTATGCTTACCGCGTAAACGACGAGCGATTTCAGTCGCAAGACGACCTAAAGTTTTGCCAGAAGCATCAACAACGTACCAGTCGTGTTGAACTTCAGCTGGCTTAGCGCTGAGAGTTTTCATTAAACCACTACCTATTATAGTTGGTTTGGACGGTGGAATCTGTCCAAACAAAAGGAGACCGAATTCTACCTGAAAGTCAGTAGAACCACAATGAAAATATAAAATTTCAAGCGCTATATTTTAAAAGAACAAGGATGAAAATGGAAGTGTTGGGGAATCTAAAACGGGTGATCGGTAAATGAAGATAAAAATATTGGCTTGTAGTTCTGCAACTGTAAAGTTTGCATGTTCTGCTTAAAAGCAATAGATACGATTTTATAGACTTGAGGACTTGTACCATTCAATATTTGGGTATTTGGGTATTTGGGTATTTGGGTATTTGGGTATTTGGGTATTTGGGTATTTGGGTATTTGGGTATTTGGGTATTTGGGTATTTGGGATAAGCGATGATGAAAATTTAAAATTTTGTTTTTATTGAAATATTAAAGTGAAAAATATCGATGTATTGCTAATTACCAGTTGTTTTGTTGATTAAACTAGTTGGTCTATATGTGGTTTTGCGCAGCTTCAGCTTTCTTGTTTAGCATTCGCGTTATAATGTTGAATATTGAGCTTGCTTGGATAAATTATGCTTCCTTTATATGTTACGAGTGGTGAACCTGCTGGTATTGGTCCAGATATTTGTTTAAGTTTGGCAGATCGTGTTGATGAACGTCCGATTGTGGTACTAGCCGACATTCATTTATTAAAGCAACGTGCCGAATTATTAAAGAAAGAGATTGAACTAATTGAATATCAAGGACAATTAGAATCTGCGGCTCAAGGACAGCTTTATGTCGAACATGTGCCCTTAAATACAGAAGTGGTTTTGGGGCAACTGAATGCCCAAAACGCAGTATATGTGCTGGAACAATTACGTCGTTCTGCAGATTACGCCATGATAGGCAAAAGTGTCGGTGTAGCCACCGCGCCCGTACAGAAATCCATTATCAATGAAGCGGGTATCCATTTTAGTGGTCATACTGAGTATTATCAGGAATTTGCGGGTGTCGATCGGGTGGTGATGATGCTGGCCACCAAGACTTTAAGGGTGGCACTGGTGACTACGCATCTGGCTTTACGTGATGTGCCTGATGCAATTACGCCTGAGCGCCTGCATCAGGTGATTGATATCTTAATCCACGATTTAAAAACCAAATTCAGGATTGATCATCCGCATATTCTGGTGTGTGGTTTAAATCCGCATGCTGGGGAAGATGGCTATTTGGGAATGGAAGAAATTGAGGTGATTAATCCTGTGCTGGAAACTTATCGTGCGCAAGGGATCAATATGAGCCTGAGTTTGCCTGCCGATACGCTATTTACCCCGGACAATTTAAAAGATGCCGATGCCGTATTGGCGATGTATCACGATCAGGGCTTACCTGTGTTAAAATCACAGGGTTTTGGTGAAGCCATCAATATTACTTTGGGCTTACCGTTTATCCGAACTTCTGTCGATCATGGCACAGCACTCTCCCTTGCAGGTACAGGTCTGGCAAAAAGCTCGAGCTTGCATGTGGCTGTGGATTTGGCGCTCGAACTTGCGCGTCAGTGATCTTGTCTTTATTACACGTTGGAAATGTTTATGTATCAGATTAATGCCTTAAACCCCAAAGATGAAGGACATCACACGCGTAAGCGTTTTGGGCAAAACTTCTTACATGACCAACGTATCATTGCCAAAATTGTCCGTTCAGTGAATCCTCGTTCTGGCGATAACATTGTTGAAATTGGTCCCGGTCTTGCAGCATTAACTTCACCTTTAATTGGTGAATGTGATGCCTTAACTGTAGTTGAACTTGACCGTGACTTGGCGGCTGGTTTACCAGGCCGTGTGCCGCATCCTGAGCGTTTAACCATTGTTGAAACGGATGCCTTGAAATATGACTTTACTGAGTTGTTTCAAGAAGGCCGTCCGCTACGTGTGGTTGGTAACCTGCCATACAACATTTCAACACCGCTTCTGTTCCATCTCCTGGAATTTGGTGACAAAGTTAAAGACATGCACTTCATGCTGCAAAAAGAAGTGGTTGACCGTATTACCGCCTCACCCAATACCAAAGAATATGGCCGTTTGTCGGTGATGATCCAGTATTACTGCAAACCGACTTTCCTGTTTGAAGTTCCACCGGGATCATTTAATCCACCACCAAAAGTCACTTCTGCCGTCTTTCGTCTGGAGCCTTATGCTGTTAAACCGATTGTGGCGAAAAATGAAAAAGCCTTGGCCCGTCTGGTGTCCCATGTCTTTACCCAGCGTCGTAAAACTTTACGCAATAGTTTAAAAGGTATGCTGGTTGAAGAGGGATTTGAGAAAGCAGGTGTTGATCCGATGGCGCGCCCCGAGACTTTAACGCTGGCTCAATTTGTAGCATTAGCAGATCAAATGGTGGATTAAATGGCAGCTTCGAATATTCGATACAATTATGTGATTGGTGATGTTCAGGGCTGTTTTGAAGCTTTGAAAATATTACTTAAAACGATTCAGTTTGATGCAGATCAAGATTTTCTTTGGTTTGCGGGCGACTTGGTTGCACGTGGTGAAAATTCGATTGGGGCTTTGCGCTTTATCAAAAAGCTGGTCGACAAGGGTGTTGCAGCAACGGTTTTAGGTAATCATGACCTTAACTTGCTGGCTGTGGCACGTGGGACTAAAGCGATTAATCCCAAAGACAATATTGATGATGTCATTCATGCTTTGGAAAGTGATGACTTGATCGAATGGCTGCGTAAACAGCCTTTATGTTTATTTCCGAATGAACATACGGTTTTGACCCATGCAGGGATCCCGCTGAATTGGACAGCAGAAAAAACAGCGGTTTTAGCTAAGGAAGTTGAGGCAGTAATTGGCCATGATGACTTTGACGTGGTCGATGCTTTTTTGGCTAACATGTATGGCAAAGAGCCAAATTGTTGGTCGGATGATTTGCAGGGTCATGCCCGTTTACGTTGCATTACTAACTACTTGACCCGTATGCGTTTAACCAATGCAGAAGGGCGAATGGAATTCAGTTTTAAAGATTCTCTGGATGATCCTATGCCTGAAGGCTTTCAGCCATGGTTTGACTTTGAGTCCAAAGCGGCTAAAACCCATCAAATTATCTTTGGACACTGGGCTGGATTACAAGGGAAAACCATTACGCCCCAGATTCAGAATGTGGATGGAGGGTGTGTTTGGGGCAATCAGCTGATTGCTTATCGATTAGAAGATCAACAATTGTTTAAAGTTGATAATCCGATGATGTCATCCTCAAGCTAAGCCATAATAAAAAAGCCACATCATGTGGCTTTTTTATATTTAAACTTGCTTAGTCAAGTCTGATCCAGGTCTGGCTGCGTCCCAAGGTGGAAATACCCATATAGGCTCTTAAGGTTAAACGCTTGCCTGTTGCATTCAGTCTGATTTTGGCATCATAAACTTTACCCGCTAGAGGATCTATAACACGGCCTTTTTCGTAGTTATTGGTTCCAGATACATGTTTTAAGCCCTTCAGAATTTCCATACCTAAAATAGGCTGATTGGTATATGGTGCTGGGCAATTATTACATGTCTCTCGTGGGGTATAACCTGGGCGAGGAGTAACTTTAATAATTTTCCCGGTAAATGTATTATTGTTTTCTTTATTAATTTTAATAATCGCTTTCGCAGCACCGGTCTTATCATCAATTTGTTGCCATGTTCCAGAAATGTCTTCTGCGAAAACATTTCCACTGAAAAGTGCAGCAGCAAAAGCAGCCAGCAATAGATTCTTTTGCATATAAGACTCTCACTTAATCTTTCATTTTCTAATTAACGGATATATTAGATAGATAAAGTAATTAGTCAATATACTCTAGAGTCAAGCAAACAGTTTTAAGCTGATTTGGATAAAAAGCCACAATATTGTGGCTTTTTAATTAAAAACAGGGGTTTGAATTAATCGACCCGTAACCAGGTTTGACTGCGACCCAATGCTGAAATACCGATGTAGCCACGTAAAGTGAGACGTTTTCCGCTCGCATTCAGTCGAACTTTGGCATCATAAATTTTGCCTGCTAAAGGATCGATGACCCGGCCTTTTTCATAGTTATTTGTATCTTCTACATGCTTTAATCCGGTGAGTACATCCATACCTAAAATAGGCTGATTGGTATAGGGTGCAGGGCATTTGTTGCATGTTTTTTGCGGTATATAACCTGGACGAGGGGTTACTTTGACGATCTTACCGGTATAAATATCGTTTGTATCTTTACTGATTTCGATAATTGCTTTGGGTGAACCGGTTTTATCATCAATTTGTTGCCAAGTACCTGATAGATCTTGTGCCAATACATTCCCACTAAAAACTACAATGGCAAGAGCAGCAAGTAAGATATTTTTTTTCATATATATTCCTGCGGTTGTGGTGAATAATTTTTTTAATTTATAAACTATATTAGGATTGTTTATAAAATAGTCAATATAGTGGTTCATGAAAATGAAGAATAATGTGAATTATTTAAAAATCAGTGAATAATAAAGCCAGATAGTACAGCTTTTTGTCATATTTAGTCGTTTCTAATCCAGATTTGAGTTCGACCCAGAGCCATAATTCCTACATATCCACATAATATAAAACGTTTAGCATTCGGTGTAAGTCATCCTTTCAAGTTATTATTTTTCCTGTTAAAGAGTCTAGTACACGACCATGTGTATCATTTAATCTTGTTTAATCCAGGTCTGACTACGACCGAGTGCGGATACACCAACATAACCGCGTAGAGTGAGACGTTTACCATTCGGACTTAATTTTGCTTTGCCGCTATAGATTTTACCGTTCAGTGGATCAAGAACTTTGGCATTTACAAACTGATTATCACCGATAGATTTTAATCCCGTTAAAACATCTAATCCTAAGATAGGTTTGTCGGTATAAGGTGCTGGACAATTTACACAGGTCTCTTTCGGGGTATAACCTGGACGAGGAGTGACTTTTACAATTTTTGCCGTATAAGTTCCATTGCTTTCTTGGCGCATTTCCAGAATGGCTTTTGATGAGCCTGTTTTATCGTCAATGGTTTTCCATGTTCCGCTAAGATCATTTGCCAATACGTTCCCACTACAAACTAAACTGGCAAAAGCAGCAAATAATAGATTTTTCTTCATATTAACTCCTAGGAGTGTGGAAAATATTTTTTTAATTTATATAAAGATATAGTTATCGTTTAAAAATTAGTCAACCCACTGCTTCATAAAAATGAAATATAATGTGAATTATTTAAATATCAGTGAAGAAAAAAGCCACATAGTGTGGCTTTTTGTCATATTTAGTCATTTCTAATCCAGGTCTGACTACGGCCTAACGCTGAAACCCCAACATAACCACGCAGGGTTAAGCGTTTACCATTTGGACTTAATTTCGCTTTCATACTGTAGATATGACCAGATAGCGGATCGATAATTTTACCATTCGCATAGTTGGGTCCTTCTATATGTTTTAAACCTTTCAAGACATCCATGCCTAGAATGGGCTGATTGGTATAAGGTGCCGGGCATTTGACGCAAATTTCTTTGGGAGTATAGCCAGGACGCGGAGTGACTTTGACTACTTGTGCGGTATAAGTGCCATTATTTTCCTGGCGAATTTCAAGGATAGCTTTTGATGAACCGGTTTTATCATCAATATTTTTCCACGTTCCTGTAAGGTCTTGAGCTAGGGCAAAACTCGCTAAAGTTGAGCAGATTAATGCAATAGTAAGTTTCATCTTGACCATTTTGAATGTTCCTTCATTCCACTGACAGTACTCCTGATACTAGGAGTATTTTTGACAAGCAACAATCATTATCAATGCAAATGACTGTTTGGTCACATTTTTTGTAAATAAAGTATAAAAGTAGGCAGCCATATGGCAGTAAATACAGCATTCACTGCCATGCCAAATGCAGCATAGCGTCCCGCCACACTGCCTCTTTGCCATGCCTGTGCTGTTCCAATGGCATGCGCAGCCAAACCTAATGCCAGACCCGAAGCGCGTTCATCATTGATATGGCGCAGGATCAAGGGAGAAAAGGCTGCTCCAATTACACCGGATAAAATCACAATAAGAATGACCATACTCATAGGTGCATGTAACAGGGTGGCAATATTAATTGCGATGGGGGTAGTCACGGCGCGTGTAGCAAAAGCCATAATGCTGGAATCGGTCATATGCAGTAAATAGGCAAGTCCCATCGGTAGCGCGACCGCACTGATACTGGCAAACACCAGAATTCCGAGCATGGCTTTCAGCGGCAGATCATCATAACGCATAGCGGCAAGAGGAATGGCCAATGCAACGGTGACATAGCCCAAGAGACGATTAAAAAGCGGATTGACCTGTGCCATATAAGATTCATAACGAATCCCGAATGACAACAACAGGCCAATAATCAAAAACATGCCAATCACAATGACCGGAATTTGCGGCAGGCGTTTATTGATCGGTTTTGCGACCAGATAGGCGATCAGGGTGATAAAAAAACCCGAGAGTACTGTAAACATATAATTTCCCTATAACCAGCGCTTGGACATTTTTGCATAGACCCACAAAGGAATCAGGGTGCTGACAAACATCACCAGTAGAAAAGCCGGCATTTCTTTGCCCATTTGAGTCAGCATAATCAAGGACCCTGCGCTAATTGGCAAAAAGGCAAAGGCACTTTCTTTCATGATCTTGTTATTGGTATCGACCAAGCGACTGGGTAATTTCTTGAAACTTCTCCAAATAAATAAAGTTACCAATAGGCTGATCAAGCCCACCAGATTACCCAGTTCAGGATGATGAAATTGTGTGGTTACCCATACGGCTCCTTCACGGAAGCAGATGATTAATGCCACGGTGCCAATCCAGGCTGGCCAGTCCGTTGTTTTTATCCAGTCCATTTTTACCAACAATTATAATTACACTTGTCACGTTTTAACCGATTTATCTTTTTATTTCAAATTCCTCAAGCGGCCGTTTAAATTGTGCAGCTTTGTGCCCCAGAATTTCATCTATAGGCAAATGAGCCTGTTTAATCAGCTGTTCCAGCTTTTGCGGTGCCATAATCACATGCAAATGCAGATTACCGACATCATCATAATTTTCAGATTGAATGACATTCAATGCATAGAGTTGGGTGCGCAATTTGCCATAGGCAGGCTTTAACATCAGCTCAAAGCTTTGAATTTGGCCCATCAAACATTCTTGTACCGCTTGACGTAGCAGGTCTAAACCCTGGCCTGAGTGTGCGGATACATATACCCGATCGGGCATATGCGGTTTGGCATAAACAATCTTGGCATCTTCACCGCTGACATCAATTTTGTTATAGACGCGCAGTACCGGGACATTGGCACCAATTTCCTTGAGTACCGATTCTACCGCTTCAATCTGTTCCAGCATATCCGGGCTGCTGGAATCAATCACATGCAGCAGTAAGGTGGCTTCCAGCGTTTCTTCCAACGTTGCCTTAAAGGACTCGACCAAGGAATGCGAGAGATTACGCACGAAACCTACGGTATCTGCCAGCACCAAACGTCCAATACCATCCCATTCCAGGCGGCGCAGTGTAGGGTCTAATGTTGCAAACAGCTGATCTGCCGCGTAAACATCGCTGTTGGCCAAAATATTAAACAAGGTGGATTTACCGGCATTGGTATAACCGACTAAAGAGACAGTCGGAACAGCAGCCTTTTGCCGTGCAACACGACCTTGCATGCGGGTCTGGCGGACTTTATCCAGTTTGGTTTTGAGTTGCCCCATGCGGATACGCAGTAGACGGCGGTCTGTTTCCAGCAAGGTTTCACCCGGGCCACGCAAGCCAATCCCGCCTTTTTGACTGTCAAGATTACTGCGGCTGCGCACTAAGCGCGAGGAGAGGTGCTGTAACTGTGCCAGTTCGACTTGCAATTTACCTTCATAGGTCCGGGCACGTTGCGCAAAAATATCCAAAATCAGTTCGGTACGGTCCACCACACGGCAGAGCATGATTTTTTCTAAATTACGGGCTTGAGCGGGTGTCAGTGAATGATCGAAAATGACCAGATTAGCTTCAAGGTCCTGTACAAGAGAAGCGATTTCTTCTGCCTTGCCAGAGCCGATAAACAGTTTGGGATCGGGTTTAATACGTTGAGCGTTAATATGGTCTAAAATTTCAGCACCGGCAGATTCTGCCAGTAAACGAAATTCTTCTGCATCAAGGTCATCTAATAGCTGTACCGATACACTCACTAAGATTGTTCGTTCACCACCCTGATGTTGCTCAAAATATTCCACTAAAGATGATCTCTACTGCGTTAAAATTTTATTTTAGTTGAAAATGAACAGGCAAAGGGAAAAATAGCAAAAACTTAACAAAGCATCGTAACAAGATATTCAGTCCAGGGCGTGTTTTTATGAGCAGGAACCTCTAGAAGGCAGTGATGAAAAGCAGAAAATCACAGAGATGTATCTGAGCCTTGTTTTTAATTTTCAGCACATGATTCAAGCTCTTTATTGGTGATAAAAATAAATGATTTACTGGTTTTATTGGTTGATTTAGGTTTTTATGATCAATGCAAGTTCAAAATGAACAGTATAGAATGACAGCAAATAAATGATTAAACGCTGCAGCTAATAATTAGTGATCCATCTATGACCCAATCCTCCGTAACTGAAAGTTCATCGTTAAATGGCTTGTCTAAATTTTTCTTATATAGCAAAAAGTTGTTGGCTGGTTTAGCGGCAATTATTCAAGGATTTTATCTGGTTTTTCGTCATCGCTTATATAAAGATCCGAACAATCCATGTAATACGCGTTATGTACAGCATTTCTGCCGCGAATTATGCAAGGTATTTAACCTTGAGATTCAAGTGCATGGAGTAATTCCACGTGAGCCGGCACTGTGGGTGAGTAACCATGTTTCGTGGCTGGATATTGCAGTGTTGGGTTCAAGTGCCCGGGTATTCTTTTTGGCCAAAGCTGAAATTGAAAAATGGCCTTTATTTGGCAAACTGGCCAAGGGCGGTGGCACATTATTTATTAAACGTGGTTCGGGTGATTCAATTAAAATTAAAGAGCAAATTACCACATTTTTAAAACGTGATATTCCGGTATTATTTTTTCCAGAAGCCACTACTTCTGATGGCAGCAAAATTAAAAAAATCTATGGCCGTATTTTAGGTGCCGCCATTGACGCAAATCGTCCGGTGCAAATTTGTCTGATTTGTTATGTGAATCAAGAGGGAGAGCTGGATACGGTGGCACCATTCATCGGTGATATTAGTTTTGCGGACCATGTTAAAAACGTTTTGGAAATGCCAAAGGTGATGGTTCATCTCATGGCTTTACCGGCAATTGCCGTGGAAGGACATGATGTTGAAAGTTTAACGGAAGCCGTACATACCCAGATGATTGCCGGTTTAGCACAGTTACAGCAGAAAGCACTGAAAAAGCCGCCTGAGTCTTTGCATGACTAGTGAATACCATTGCAGCTTACATAAAACCTTCAACCGGTAACCATGAAATTATTTTAACCCCGGCTTTTTGCCACCATTTCATCTTGGGTTCTTTTTGGTAAGTTTTAATGCTGCCATCATGACCTTTAATTTGCCAGTTGATTTTATTGTTGGCATCTAACACCAGTTTGTAGGCATATTTAGACAGGTTTTGATCCATGGTGGAGTGGACCGCTTTGGCCAGGTTCGGGCTGTCCAGCAATACTCCAATTTCGGTATTCAAATAGGCGGAACGTGGGTCAAGATTAAAAGAGCCAATAAACACCTGTTTTTCATCAATAGCCATCAGTTTGGCATGCAGGCTGGAACGGCTTAAACCTTTGATGCTGACTTTGGCTTTTTCTGCAATTTCCTGGGTATGGGCATTCAGGTTTTCGCTTTCCGGAACAGACAGAAACTCGTAAAGCTGGACATTATTCTGAAGTAAATCCTTGCGATATTTGCCATAGAAAGCATGAACCAAAGCCACGTCATTGGCTTTAAAGGAATTGGTCAGTACCCGGACGTTAATATTGTTTTGCGCCAGATCACTCAGCATTTTCTCGCCTTTTTTTTCCGGGACAAAATAGGCTGAAATAATATCGACGCTGTGTTCGGGTTTTTCTAAACGGTTAATCAGCTGAAAATTCAGATGTTGTTCTTTTTTGGCTTTTGCCCGGATTTTACTGGGTGAATCACTGACGACTTCTGCCTTGACCCAGTCAAATTGAATACTGTTATTCAGCCAGTTTTCAAAAGCATGCGATCGGGTGGCTAAATCGAGATAATTCTGTACGGTAATGTTTTGGGAGTGTTCCTCAAGCTGTTTTTTCAGGCTGTCAAAACGCAAGGAATAATGTCGGGGATTGACAATTTGCTTGACCGGAAAAGCATAATCATCATTCCAGTATTCATCGAAGGAATGAATAATTTCATCCGATGCAGCGCCGACCAGCATCACGTCGACATCGGAAAACTGATAATTGTCACTAACGTTATAATACTGGTTACTCATATTGCGACCGCCAATTAATGCAATCTGGTTGTCTGCAATAAAGCTTTTGTTATGCATGCGGCGGTTAATCCGTTTTAAGTCCAGTACCATGTCCATGGCACGATAATGTCTAAAACGGTAAGGATTATACAGACGCACATCAATATTCTGATGCTGGTCGAGGGCAAGATAAATGCCTTCCATCTTTTTGGCATTGTTGTCATCCATTAATAAACGGACCTTTACCCCTCGGTCAGCTGCCTGAATGATGGAGTGCAGGGCCAGCGCGCCAATTTTATCGTTGTCCCAAATGTAGTATTGTAAATCTAAAGTTTTTTCTGCTTTATCAATTAAATGGATACGTGCTGCCAATGCCTCAAGCGGGTCGTACAGCACATGATAACCGGTCAGGTTTGGGTTTTGTTCCCTCAAGGGCACAATGATTTTAGCCAGTGAAGTCTGTTCGGTTTTGGTATCAAATGAATATTCAACAGGCTGTGGTATTTGTTTGGGAAGGGTGGAACATGCCGGAATTCCGAGCAGCAGACTACAACTTAATAATACGGTGGTTTTATAGCTAGCTGTGCTAGGGGATTGACCACTGTTTAAGTGTGTGAGCTGATGAGAAGATCGCGTCATAGGGTGTAAACAATACCAAAAATTGGTTTGAGTATAATTGTGAGCTGTGAAAAGATAAATATCAGAATAGATGAATGATGTAATATCATCGTAATGATTAGAGACGATAATATGTGGGATTCGCACGCAGTTGCTTTTTATTTTTATATTTGTTTCGCTCTGCTTGCGGTGTGGGGTATCGCACAGGCTTGGTTAAGCCAGACACGGACAGAAACTATTCATCCCTTTAAGGCCTTTGTACATTTATTGGCCTTTTATTTATCTTATTTACTTTTCCCTTTATTTTTCTTTAGCCTGTTTGCCGGTTGGAGTGGTTATTACTCGATTCACCAAGCGGTGTTTATTTTCTTGCTGAGCTGCGTGCTAATTTATGCCCGTTTTATCGAACCTCAGCATGTCATGGTTAAAACCCTGCAATATCAGCTCAATCCGGAACAAAATCTGCAAAGCCCCGTCAAAATTGCCTTGATTGCCGATTTGCATATTGGTCTGTTTTCTGGACATGAACGCCAACTGAAAATTATTGTCGATAAAATTAATCGGCAGAATCCCGATCTGGTGGTGGTGGCAGGGGACTGGACCTATGAACCTGAAAACAAACTGGCCGATGAACTGGCCATTTTGCAACACATCAATGCACCGGTGTATTCGGTCAATGGCAATCATGATGAACAATACCCGGGACCACCGATTCAAAACCTGTTGCGGCATGCGCTCAAAGTCAATAATGTGATTGATATTGAAGGTCAGATGATTGAATTCGATGAGTTCAGATTGCTTGGCGTGGGGGATTTATGGGCCGGAAAAACCGATATGCGCTACATGCCGGATTTGCCGCAAGATAAACCCTGGGTGATTTTGTCGCATAACCCGGATACGGTGGATATGGTGCCGCAATTGCCAACCCGTCCTCTTATGCTGTCGGGGCATACTCATGGTGGGCAGGTGGAACTGCCTTGGCTGACCAACTACATCATGAAAAAAGTTTCCATCTTGGGACATAAAAAGGGTTTGTACCAGCATGAAAATGCCGATGTCTTTGTGACGGTAGGTACAGGAATGGTCGGTGTGCCCTTTCGTTTTTGCGTACCGCCGACCATTGATATTATTGAATTGGTTTAAATCTTGAAGATCGGTTTTAGGAACAATTTTTGACATACCGTAAAACAAGATTGTTTTATAACAATGAGAACAAAATAGGAGAAGAGCATGTCTTTTTTAGAAGAGGTTGGTCAGTTTTTTGCTTTAACAGAACCTCAATCGGCACAGCTTGAAGCGGGTTTAATTGCCTTAGAAACGTATTTTCAGCAAGCAGAGGCGGATGTAGTGAACACGCAAGAATTTGCGCGCACATTTTATCAAAAGTTTCAGCAACTGATGACGCAATTCGGTATTGATGAAAATAATGTGGAAGCTTTGCTGGATCATTTATATGGTACAGAGCGATATCGCCAGCTGGTGACTTACATTGTTCCGAGTTATTACAATGCCGGTGGCGATCGAGCGGTGTTTGAAGAGCTATATCAAGAAATGCTCAGTGATGAACAGATCTGAAGTAGTGAGAAAAGACACATAAAAAAACCAGCATGATCACGCTGGTTTTTTTATGTCTAGATGACATTAAACCTGGTTGTTTACATCATCATGTTTGGTTTCACGAATGGCCAGGAAGGCAAGCAGTGAAAGGATAGAAGCTGCAGTTAAATAATAACCTACAGCATATAAACCATAAGTCGTTGCAAGTTTGGTTGCAATTAAAGGTGCAAAAGATGCGCCAAAAATACCAGCGAGGTTAAAGGTTAATGCTGAACCGGTATAACGTACTGAAGTCGGAAAAATTTCAGACAGTACCGTACCAATCGGGCCATAGGTTAAGCCCATGATCGCCAGACCAATACATAAGAATAGGAAAACGACAACAGTGCTGCCAGATTCAAGCATGCTTGAGAACACCAGGCCAAACAATGCTGAAACAATACATACGCCAATTGAAGTGGCTTTGCGACCAAATTTTTCCGCAAAAACGGCAGAAAGTGGAATGAATGCCGCAAAGCATAAAGTGGCAACCAGTTGCAGTTGCAGAAATTCGGAACGTGTGTAACCGAGTTTGGTGGTTCCCCAGTTTAAGGCGAACACTGTGGTTAAGTAGAACACCACAAAGGTACAGATGGCAGCGATAGTACCCAGAATCAGCATGCCCCAGTGTTTGGTCAACACTTCTTTAAACGGAATATTTACTTCTTTTTGCTTATCCAATACTTTTTGGAAGGCGGGTGTTTCATGCAGTTTCAGACGAATCCATAAACCCACAATCACCAGTAAAGCACTTGAAATAAACGGAATACGCCAGCCCCATTGCATAAATTCCTGTTCCGACATGAATGCACCAAGGGTGATAAAAGAACCTGTCGCCAGGATAAAGCCGATTGGTGCTCCAAGTTGCGGGAACATGCCGTACCAGGCACGTTTACCTTCAGGCGCATTTTCAGTTGCCAGAAGCACAGCACCACTCCATTCACCTCCCAAGCCCAGTCCTTGACCTAAACGGCAAAGCGCAAGCAATAAGGGTGCAGCAAGACCCACTTGTGCATAAGTGGGCAGTAAGCCAATACAGACGGTCGAAATACCCATCGTCAGTAAGGCTGCGACCAGAGTTGCCTTACGGCCAATCCGGTCACCCAAATGTCCAAACAGGGCAGCACCAATCGGACGCGCAATAAAGGCAATCGCAAAGGTGGCCAAAGACTGAATGGTTGCTGTGGTTGGGTCTGTACTTGCCGGAAAGAACAGATGGGGAAAAATAATCACTGCCGCTGTTGCATAAATATAAAAATCGAAGAACTCGATTGTTGTACCGACAAGGCTTGCAGTAAGAACGCGGAATTTTGAATTGGTTGCGACTTCTGCTGAAGCAGCAATAGAATCTGATGACGCCATGGATGACCTTACACTTACTAAAAATAAAAAAAGCTTAGTTTTAAAAGCGTAATCTTTTTAAAAAAGGCGTAATTTCTTAAAAAAACAACGAAGAATCTTCTCTACTCAACTCGCTCAGGGTCACTGAAATGAAGAATGAGAGGATTAAATCACGTAAAGATAGATAGACAGAAAATGTGATCCTGCACCGATCAATACAAAAATATGCCAGATAGCGTGGGTGTATCTTACCTTTTTTAACGCATAAAACAATGCACCCACAGTGTATGCAAGTCCACCAACGATCAAATAGGTTAACGCCTCGGCACTTAAATAGCATTGCATGTCATCCATGACCAGTAAGGCCAGCCATCCCATGACCAAATAGGCGATGAGTGAAATTTTCTGGAAACGATGAATGAAAACCAATTTGAATAGTGTGCCAATCAGCGCAATCAGCCAAAGGGCAATTAATAAATAATGCGCTTTAGCCGTAGGCAGGGCGATGGACAGGAACGGGGTATAGGTTCCTGCAATCAGATAATAAATGGCAGTATGGTCCAGTTTTTTGTACCAGCCACGCCGTTGTGGTGATTCGGCAAAATGATACAGGCTGGAAGCAGAAAAAAGTAAAATCATACTGAGTGCGTACACACACAAGCTGACAAATTGCCCAAGCGGTAAATCACTGCCTTTGATCAGCATAAAAATACTGGCAATAAGCGCTAATAATGCGCCAAGTGCATGACTGATCGCATTAATTTTTTCTTCATGTGGATCATAAGCCTGCAGTTGAGAAGTCGTCATTATTTATTTTCTATAATTAAAAATACACTTGTATAGTAATGCAATTTTACCTTTAAAGTAAGAAGTTTTAAACTGATGACCTAATTTATTCGAGTGATATGTATGTCTCAAGCGGCTTCTCCTTTTATTCAGGAACAAAAATTCTTAGATGCTTTTCAGCAAGCCATTGAAACACATAGTTTTGATCGAATGATTATTAGCCAGTATAAAGGTGAGCTGGAACATCTGGAGAAAATGATCTTAAGAGTCATTTCACTGCAAAACCAGCCTGTGCTCAGTTGTCTGTATCGTTATAAGACGCAGGATGTCACTAAAAATTACCCTTTGGCTGAAGCCGTGCCCTTGGTGCAGTCATTGTTGGCGAAATCGAAGCAGGCCAATCTGTTTACCGCGAGTGAAGAACTGCAACTGAAAAAAAACAAGAAGAAAGCCATGCTGAGCAGCAGTAAAAAGGCGATTACGATAGTGAATCCTGCAGAGACCCAGCAAGACCATGACCGTACCAAGCATCGCTATGTCGATCAAGACAGCTATTTTCTACAGCCGCTGGGCATTACCGACCATAAAGCACAGATTATTCCGAGCATGGCACGTAAATGGAAACAGATTAATAAATTTGTCGAAATTTTCTCGGGTGCTCTGGATCAGATTAACCAACATGATCATGCACTGCGTGTGGTTGATTTTGGTTCAGGCAAAGGTTATCTGACTTTTGCTTTATATGACTATCTGGCCAAACATGGGCAGATGCCTTTTGTTACAGGTGTAGAGCTCAATCCGAAAATGGTGGAGTTTTGTCAGGATGTTGCGCAGCGTTCAGCCTTTCAGCAACTGGATTTTTTTCAGGGCGATGTTCGTACCTATCAGCCTGAACATCTCGATGTCATGATTGCGCTGCATGCCTGCGATGTGGCAACCGATTTTGCCATTCATACCGGGATTCGCTTAAATGCGCAAATGATCATGTGTGCGCCGTGTTGTCATAAAGAATTGCGTCCACAGCTGAAAAGCCCTGAAGTGCTGAAACCGATGCTGCAATTTGGCATTCATGCCGGACAGCAGGCCGAAATGCTGACCGATACCATTCGTGCCTTGCTGCTCAGAGCCTATGGCTATGAAACCAAAGTGTTTGAATTTGTGGCGTTGGAACACACCAGTAAAAACAAGATGATTCTGGCCACCAAACGTAAAGATTATAGTGAACCGGATCAGCAGGTTTTGGCGCAGATTCAGGCCTTAAACAGATGTATGGCATTCAAAAACATTCCCTGGAACTGTTGCTAAATGATCAGTGGGATCAGCAGGATATAGGCTGTAAGTGTTAATTCAAAATGAATAAAGCAGTTTGAAAGATGTTTTTATTTTTAGGAAGATGATGGTTGATGACCTCATTTATAATATGCACAGGCAGTTGGAATGAATTGCAAAACGATGCAAAACTGATTCGTGAGCAGGTCTTTATTCAGGAACAAAACATTGCTGCTGCCGATGAATGGGATACACAAGATGCCATTTCTCGGCACTTTGTGGTGTTTGATCAAGCTCAGCCCGTTGCAACAGCGCGCCTGCTGCAAAATAATAGCATTGGCCGGGTTGCGGTTTTAAAGGCTTATCGTAGACAGGGCATTGGCAAGCTGTTGATGCTGGAGATTATTCAGCAGGCTAAACATGAGCAGCGCAAATTTTTGAAACTCTCTTCTCAAGTATATGCCGTGCAGTTTTATGCAGGACTGGGCTTTACTGTGGAAGGAGAGCAATATCCGGATTGCGGCATTGCGCATATTGATATGTATTTAAAATTGCAGTAATTCAATAGCCATTAAAGTAGGTGTAAAAAAGCGGGATACCTCATCCCGCTTTTTTTATTTTCTATAATCAGTGACCATGGGCAGCAGATGCGTTGTGGTCTGCCATATTGGCATGTTCTTGTTCTGTCATATTCATTTCAGCCGCAGTAGGTTCGGAAGCCGAAGATTGCTGCTGGTGTGCAGTATGCGTCTGATTGCGCTTTTGACTTGGCATATAGTCTGGTTCGTTGCTCACGGCAAGATAAAAGATGCCCATAAATAATGCACCTAAAATACACACAATAATGACGGCTTTCCAACCCCAAGATGATTTTTCAGGAGAAGAGTTATTTGTCATAAGAGGACTACCCACTGGATAAATAAAAAATTTAGAACTTATGTAACTTTATAACATAAAAGCCCTGTAAAAGCAGATGAGATTCTGTGGTTTAAAAAAGCATCATGCTCGAGTAAAAGAAGAGAAGCGTCTCGCTTCTCTTCTTTTACAATATTTTTGCACAATAAGATTTAAATTTTTTCGCCTTGGGCAATCTTGTCTTTGAGCAATTGCGGTGCTTTAAAACGTACGCCATATTTAGCTTCAAGGGTATTGGCACGCAGCAGGGCTTTTTCTAAACCGTATTGATTTAAAAATTGCAAAGCACCTCCAGTCCACGGGGCAAAACCAATTCCGAAAATCGAGCCGACATTGCCATCGACTGTCGATTCCAGCACACCTTCTTCCAGACAGCGTAAAGTATCCAGAGATTGCACAAACAGAAAACGGTCAATCATTTCCTGTTCAGAAATATCCGTATCTTTCTGCCATTTTTTCAGGCCCTCCCAAAGCTGCTTTTTACCCCCTTTTGGATAGTCATAGAAGCCTGCACCAGCAGCCTTACCTTTACGGTCAAATTCGTGAATCATGGTCTGAATCACGTCATCCGCAGTTGAGCGTGGCAGATCTTTGCCTTCGGCTTGCAGGGCTTTACGTGTTTCAGTCGCGACATGCTCTGAAAGGGTAAGCGAAACTTCATCCTGAATGGCCAGTGGACCCACAGGCATACCGGCTTTCAGCGCAGCCATTTCAATACGGGCTGGATGTATACCTTCGGCCAGCAGGCGCAGACCTTCCTGAACAAAGGTGCCAAACACGCGACTGGTAAAGAAACCGCGGCTGTCATTCACCACAATCGGGGTTTTGCCAATTTGCTGCACAAAATCATAGGCTTTGGCCAAGGTTTCACTGGATGTGTTTTGCCCTTTGATGATTTCAACCAGCTGCATTTTATCGACCGGACTAAAGAAATGCAGGCCAATAAAATTCGCCGCATTTTTAGAAGCCTGTGCCAAAGCGGTAATTGGCAAGGTCGAGGTGTTGGATGCTATCACGCCACCATCGACCAGATAGGGTTCAGCTTCTTGCGTGACTTTGGCTTTCAGCTCGGGATTTTCAAATACCGCTTCAATGATCAGGTCGCAACCTTGCAAGTCCGCAGCATCCGCCGTTGTCTTAATAACGGCTAAAATTCGATCTCTTTTCTCTGCGCTTAAATGACTCT
The DNA here is from genome assembly GCF_013420295.1 of Acinetobacter sp. YH01018. Lineage (NCBI taxonomy): Bacteria > Pseudomonadati > Pseudomonadota > Gammaproteobacteria > Moraxellales > Moraxellaceae > Acinetobacter > Acinetobacter sp. YH01018. The sequence continues at coordinate 15,297 of NZ_VOYL01000028.1, read as the reverse complement.
GTGAGACTTTCTTGTCTAAAAGCTTTTGGCTATAGGCTTTGCCTTTTTCAGCCGCATCGAGAGAGATATCTTTTAGAACTACGGCAATGCCTTTAGATGCAGTGGCATAAGCAATGCCTGCACCCATCATGCCGGCACCTAAAATGCCGACTTTAGACGTTTTCCATTTGGCGATGTCTTTTGGACGGCTGGCACCAGACTTAATCGCATTCAAACCATGCCAGAAGGTGCCGATCATGTTTTTGGAAATTTGACCTGTGGCCAGATAGGTAAAGTAACGTGATTCAATGGTCAGCGCAGTATCGACATCAACCTGAGCACCTTCTACCGCTGCCGCCATAATGGCTTCAGGCGCTGGGTAGCAGCCTTTGGTTTTGTCACGCAGCATGGCAGGCGCAATCGCCAGCATTTGTGCCACGGCAGGGGACGAGGGTGTACCCCCCGGAATTTTATAGCCTTTTACATCGAAAGGTTGTGCAGACTGCGGATTGGCTTTGACCCAGGCAATGGCTTTGTCTAAAAGCTCCTGTTCAGAATCGGCTGTGTCGTGAATCAGCCCTAAAGATTTGGCTTTTTCTACACCCAATTGCTTGCCTTCCATGAGCAAAGGAAATGCATTTTGCAGACCGAGCAGGCGCACCATGCGTACAATACCGCCACCGCCAGGCAACAAGCCTAAAGTCACTTCAGGCAGGCCGAATTTGGTTTTGGCATCATTCAGAGCAATACGATGATGACAGCACAATGCCAGTTCCCAACCGCCACCCAGTGCTGTGCCATTTAAGGCTGCAACGACAGGAATACCGCGGGTTTCGATATAACGCAGCTGGGCTTTCAGCTCTTCAATCATGTTGAAGAATTCAGTGGCATGTTCAGGTGTGGCTTGAATCAGCTCATCCAGGTCACCACCGGCAAAGAAGGTCTTTTTCGCGGAACGGAAAATAATCCCTGCGATATGGTCATCGGCTTTTAGCTTTTTTACAGTTGCTGTTAAGGCATCGCGGAAATCTGCATTCATGGTATTGGCAGACTGGTTGGGAGAATCTAAGGTTAATATGATGATATTGTCGGCATTTTTTTCAAATTGAATTGCGCTCATTTTTGTTCTCCTTATACCAATTCAATAATCGTTGCGATGCCCATACCGCCACCGACGCACAGGGTTGCAAGGCCACGTTTTTTACCTTGACGTTCCAATTCATCCAAAAGTGTGCCCAAAATCATGGCGCCGGTTGCACCCAGTGGATGTCCCAGAGCAATTGCACCACCGTTGACATTGACTTTGGCCGGATCAACATTGAGCTCAGTAATAAAACGCATCACCACGGCAGCGAAGGCTTCATTCACTTCGAACAGCTCTATATCATCAATCGTCAAACCGGCTTTTTCTAAGGCTTTACGTGCAGCTGGAGCAGGGCCGGTCAACATGATGGTCGGGTCGGTACCTACAAGTGCAGTCGATAGCACTTTGGCTCGTGGTTTTAAGCCCTGTTCTTGCACGGCTTTTTCGGATGCTACCAGAACAACAGCTGCACCATCGACGATGCCTGATGAATTACCTGCGTGATGTACATGGTTCACAGCACCTACTTCTGGATATTTTTGCAGGGCAATAGCATCAAAACCCATTTGACCCGTCATGGCGAAGCTTGGATTCAGTTTGCCCAAGCTTTCTGCTGTGGTAGTCGGTTTGATGAATTCGTCTTTATCCAAAATCACCACACCGGCTTTATCTTTTACCGGCACAACTGATTTGTCGAAATAGCCATTGGCTTGTGCGGCAGCGGCCTTCTTTTGTGACTGCTCTGCAAAAGTATCTACATCGGCACGGCTGTATCCATCAATGGTAGCAATCAGGTCGGCACCAATGCCTTGCGGAATAAAGTCACAGGCCATATTGGTTTCAGGGTCCAGTGCCCAAGGGCCGCCATCTGAACCCATTGGTACGCGCGACATAGATTCAACGCCACCAGCAACCACTATATCTTCCCAGCCTGAACGGATTTTCATGGCCGCCATATTCACGGCTTCAAGTCCAGATGCACAGAAACGGTTGATTTGCACACCCGCTACATCATTATCCCAACCTGCAGCAATGGCTGCAGTTTTGGCAATATCAGCACCCTGGTCGCCAATCGGCGTGACACAGCCTAGGACAATATCATCAACCTTTGAAGTATCAAGTTGATGACGGTCTTTTAATTCATTCAGCAATGTGGTGAGTAGGGTAATCGGTTTCACTTCATACAGTGAACCATCCTTTTTTCCTTTTCCGCGTGGTGTGCGAATGGCATCAATGATATAAGCCTTGCTCATGGCATTTCCCTTTTATGATTTTAAAATTTTTATACTTTTTTGAGTGTAATGATTAATTTTCGAAGTGCAATGACGAGAACGGATCAGGTCAGATGATGTTTTTGGTCAATAAAAAAGCCCAAGTCGAAACTTGGGCATAGAGAGAAACTGAAAAGATCGGTTGTGATCAGTGATAACCGTGCAACTGGCGATATAACCCTGGTGTTACGCCGGTCCATTTTTTAAAGGCACGGTGGAAGGTACTGGTTTCACTAAAACCGACCTGCTGTGCGACATCTTCGAGGGTCAAACCTGGATTTAGCAGCAGATGAATGGCGGCATCACGGCGCAAGGCATCTTTCACGCCCTGATAGCTTTTGCCTTCCGCAGCCAGACGGCGACGCAAAGTTTGAGGAGAAAGATACAACATCGAAGCGACATCGTTGAGTGTTGGCATTTCTTCACCAATCTGGCTCTTTAACACTTCACGGATACGAGAAGTCAGCGAGTTGGTGTTTTTGAATTTAACCAGCAACTGTGCAGGTGCAGCTTTGAGGAATTCTTCCAGCGTTTCTTCATTTTGACGCAGTGGAAGATCCAGATAGTCTGCGGCAAAGGTAATTTCGGTACGTGGCGCATCGAATTGCATCACCGGTGCGAAGAACAGGGCATCATATTCATCGGCATGTGCAGGACGTGGGTAGCCAAAATGAACGCGTTCGAGTGGCAGACGGCGTTCGATGAGCCAAGAGGCCAGACCGTGCCAGATCATCAGCATGCTTTCGGTAATGAAGTGATCGGGATCCATGCTTTTAGGAATAAGCGGAACCAGGCGCGCTTCGTGTTTGTCACGTTCCAGAGTCACAGACCATTCATCGCCAAACAGTTTATAGAACTGGGAAGAAAGCTCTAAGGCATCTCCTAGCGTTTTCGCATGAATAATCAACTGACACATAATGGCAAAAGTGCCCAGACGACGTGGCTGTATATCAAAGCCGACATGTTCGTCCTGGGTCACCATCCAGAGCATTTGAATAAATCGGGTATATTGTTCCGGAGAAATACGGGCTTTAGGTTGACGTAATAATTCCGCTTCAATGCCGACATGTGACAATAAAGTTTCGACATCCATGCCCAGACGTTTTACGCCGGTTAAAGCCGCATTGACGAAGTGGATACTAATCGTATCGCGACTCATATTAAATCCTTCAGTCTCTTTCTCTTTTATATTCACTTGCAGTTGACCTAAATGACGCTAAAAATTGTTTGGGTGGCAATTTACAATAGTTGTTGCACCCTATTTACATCTTAAATTGCCGAAATGATCAAGGTAAATGGCTGAACATGACATTGTTTTATGAGTTTTATATTTCTAATATGCATATAAAATCAACATAAAAAGAGAAAAAACGGACATGACTACGGCTTTAAAAGGATTAAAAGTACTTGATTTTTCAACTTTACTCCCGGGTCCATTTGCCACTTTGTATCTGGCAGACCTCGGTGCAGAAGTGATCCACATTGAATCACCTACACGGCCAGACCTGATTCGGTTATTGCCGCCTTATGCCCATGGACAGGCAACAGCGCACAGTTATTTAAACCGTAATAAACAGTCGGTTGCTCTGGATTTAAAAGATCCGCACAACATTGAACTGATTAAACAGAAGATTACTGAATACGATATTGTGGTCGAGCAGTTTCGGCCGGGGGTGATGCAGCGCCTGGGCCTGGACTACGCCACGCTTGCAGCATTGAACCCTCGACTGATTTATTGCTCCATTACTGGCTATGGACAGACCGGAAGTTATAAAGATAAGGCCGGACACGATATAAATTATTTGGCCTTGTCCGGAATTGCTGGACATAGTGGCCGGCAAGAGGGTGGACCACCGGCATTGGGGATACAGGTCGCCGATGTGGCTGGAGGCTCCTTACATGCTGTCATTGGGATTTTGGCTGCCGTGGTGGAACGTGAGCACAGCGGTTTGGGACAATATATTGATATTTCGATGACCGATTGTGTAGCCACTTTAAATAATATGGCAGCGGCTGCCACATTGGCAGGAAATACCAAACAATTTCCCGAACAGTCGTATTTAAATGGCGGCAGTTTTTATGACTATTACCAGACTCAGGATGGCCGTTATTTATCGATTGGGAGTTTGGAGCCACAGTTTATGTCGGGCTTGGCACACATTTTGGATCTTCCCATCCTTGGTGAAAAAGGGGCTTCGTTTGACCCGGCAGATCAGCAAGTCGTCAAGCGGGCGCTTCAGGAAAAGATTCAATCGAAAACTTGGCAAGAGTGGCAAGTGATCTTTACCGATCAGGATGTGTGTGTAGAGCCTGTTTTAACTCTGGATGAAGCCTTGGATTCTCGTTTGGCTCAAGAACGAAAATGGGCAATAGACGTGCCGCTGGCTCCGGACAGCAAGCAGACGGAAACCCAGTTGGCCTGTCCGATTAAATTTTCCCGCTCTAAGGCAGAATATTTATATATCGGGCAGCATTTAGGCGCCGGAAACTGGTAGTTTTCACATGGATTAAAAACATTAACATTGAAAAACAATGTATTCACAATTTGCGCCCAATGTTAAATAAAAAACAGGAGTAGCATCAATATTAGAAAAAAATAATATAAAGGTGAGCAGCTGTGAAGAAGTTATGGAGCACGTTCGGTGTTGGTGTGAGCCTGACCTCTCTCAGCGCTGTATTAAATCCCGCAAATGCAGGCAATACATTTGATTCAAAAAGCCAGTGGATGTTTCGTGACTGGAATGGTCAACGTATAGCATTACAACAAAAAGGTTATGACTTCAGTCTGGGTTATACCGGCGAAGTTGCGACTCTACTGGACTCAGATCATTATTCCAGTCATGGCACTGAATACGCAGATCAGTTTGCAATCGGTGTCCACTTCGATTTAAACAGAATTCTAGGCTGGCAAGACACTGAAGCGCAAATAACCGTGACCGAACGTAATGGCCGTAGTCTGTCGAATAGTTCAGCTGCCTTAAATGGTCATCTCAGTTCGGTACAAGAAGTTTGGGGCCGTGGGCAAACCTGGCGTTTAATGGACTTCTGGATCAAGAAAAAATTCCTGGAACAAAAACTGGATCTCAAAGTGGGGCGCTTTGGTGAGGGTGAAGATTTCAACAGTTTCGATTGTGATTTTCAGAATCTGGCGCTTTGCGGTTCTCAAGTGGGGAACTGGGTCGGTGATCAGTGGTACAACTGGCCAGTGAGTCAATGGGCTGCCCGAGCGAAATATAACTTCACTCCTGACGTCTATGCCCAAGTCGGTGCTTATGAATATAACCCTGAAAACCTTGAACGAGGCAAAGGCTTCAATTTAAGTACCGATGGTTCTCATGGTGCGATTATTCCTGCTGAAGTGGTTTGGACGCCGAAACTCGGCGCGGCAAAACTTCCGGGTGAATATCGTGCAGGTTATTACTACAGCAGCGCCGATGCTGCAGAAATAAAAGAAGCATCTAAAACTGAGCACAAACAAGGTGTCTGGGTTGTGGCCAAACAGCAACTGACTGCACATAACGGTGATTCATCTCGCGGTCTGAGTGCTTTTGTAAACTTAACTGTACATGATCGTGACACAAACAAAGTCAGTGACATGCAAAATATGGGTCTGGTTTATAAAGGTTTAATGGACTTTCGTCCTCAGGACGAGATTGCGATCGGTATAGCCCGTATCAAGATCAATGACGATGTCAATGATGCGAACATTCGCAATAACAGTTTGGATGCCCGTGGCCTACAGAGCGAAGAATACGATACGGAAATTTACTATGGTATTCATGCAACAAACTCGCTCACTATCCGTCCAAATATTCAATATATCCATCAGGTTGGTGCATATAAAAATGGCGAGAATGCTTGGGTTGGCGGTATTAAGTTACAAACAGCATTCTAGTTTCTAGATGATAAGTACTTGGGTTTTATCATTCGATGCTTGGAGCACAACTTTCTTTTGCAGATCGGTTTAATCCAGATATTTAAAATCTAAAAATTAAAAAGGTGCTCATATTTAACTTTAGGTATGAGCTTTAAAAGAATTCTAAAAATAGGTGGTCAATATGAGTACTCCATCTTCAGGTTCAGGGCTAAAAACGATTTTGGCTGTTGTGGCCATCATTTTCGGTTTAGTGCTGCTGATTGGAGGAATATATCTTGCAGTGCTTGGTGGGTCTTGGTACTACATCATCGCAGGTCTATTCTTCATTGCAACTGCAGTTTTATTACACAAATTAAAAAGCTCGGCACTGCTGATTTACGCGGCGCTGCTATTAGGGACTGTGGTGTGGGGGCTTTGGGAAGTGGGTTCTGACTTCTTTGCGCTGGCACCTCGTCTGGACATTTTAGGACTATTTGGTCTTTTATTACTTATTCCTGCGGTGACTCGCGGATTTGAACATCCAAAAGGTGCACAATTGGCTCTTGCAGGCACATTGGTAATCACCATTGCCGTGATGATTTACTCGGTATTTAATGATCCACAGGAAATTCGTGGCGAGTTAAGCACTAAACAGCCTGCAACATCACAGCCTATTCCGGGGATTGAAGATGGTGACTGGCCGGCGTATGGCAGGACACAGTCCGGTTTACGCTATTCTCCGTTAAAGCAAATTAATTCTGAAAACGTAAAAGACTTGCAAGTGGCCTGGGAATATCACACTGGTGAATTCGAAACTGAAAATGACTCGGGTGAAACCACCAATCAGGTCACGCCGATTAAAGTGGGTGACAATATGTACATTTGTACAACTCACCAGAAATTGACCGCACTTGATCCGGCAACAGGTCAAGCAAAATGGACTTATGACCCTAAATTACGTGCTGATAATACCTATCAACATTTAACTTGCCGTGGTGTGTCTTATTATGACGCCAATAACACGGCGGGCTTCGAAGCCAGTCTGGCTGCCAAAACAACGGCTTCAGCCGAGTGCCCTAAGAAAGTGATTTTGCCGGTGAATGATGGCCGTCTTGTCGCGATCAATGCAGACACGGGCAAGGCGTGTACTGACTTTGGTAAAAATGGCGAAGTCGATCTGCAAAAAGACATGCCATTCCCATACCCGGGTGGTTATATCCCGACCTCTCCGCCAGTGGTTACAGGTACAACCATTATTATTGGCGGTTCAACCACCGATAACTATTCGACTGAAGAGCCATCGGGTGTGATCCGCGGTTATGACATCAATACCGGTGAACTGCTGTGGGTATTTGATACTGGTGCTGAAGATCCAAATGCCATTCCTGCGCCAGGCCAGAAATTTGTTCATAACTCCCCCAATGCCTGGGCACCTTTGGCCTATGACGCGAAACTGGATATGGTCTATGTACCTACAGGTGTCGGTACGCCAGATATTTATGGCGGGCACCGTACCGAACTGGATGAACGCTATGCCAACTCCATGCTGGCTTTAAATGCATCTACCGGTAAGCTGGTCTGGAATTTCCAAACCACCCATCATGACTTATGGGATATGGATGTACCAGCGCAGCCGACTTTAGCGGACATTAAAGATAAATCTGGCAATCTTGTTCCTGCAATCTATGTGCTGACGAAAACAGGGAATGCTTTTGTGCTGGACCGTCGTACGGGTAAGGCAATCGTTCCGATTACAGAGAGGCCGGTGCCGCAAACGGTAAAACGCGGCGCACAAACCAAAGGCGAACGTTATTCACCAACTCAACCATTCTCTGATTTTGACCTGGCGCCTAAAGAAAAATTAACCGACAAGCAGATGTGGGGTGCCACCATGTTTGACCAGTTAATCTGCCGTGTAGCGTTCAAGAAATTGAATTATGAAGGGATTTACACGCCGCCTTCAGAAAATGGCACGCTGGTGTTCCCGGGTAACCTGGGCGTGTTTGAATGGGGAGGTATGTCGGTCAACCCCGACCGTCAAATTGCAGTAATGAACCCGATTGGCTTGCCATTTGTGTCCAGACTGATCCCTGAAGATCCGAACCGTAAGCAAACAGCCAAAGGCGCGGGGACTGAACAAGGTGTTCAGCCCATGTACGGTGTACCTTATGGGGTAGAAATCAGTGCCTTCCTTTCACCTTTCGGACTGCCATGTAAACAGCCGGCTTGGGGCTATGTGGCGGGTGTCGATTTAAACACCCATGAAGTGGCCTGGAAACGCCGGATCGGTACCATTCGTGACAGTATGCAGGGTATTCCATTACCGCCATTTAAAATGGGGGTGCCAATGCTGGGCGGTCCAATCTCGACTGCAGGTAATCTGATGTTTTTGGGTGCAACCCAAGACAATTATATCCGTGCCATTAATGTCACCAATGGTGATGAGCTTTGGAAAGGCCGTCTACCGGCGGGTGGTCAGGCAACGCCAATGACATATGAAGCCAATGGTAAACAATATGTAGTCATTATGGCCGGTGGTCATGGTTCATTTGGCACCAAAATGGGCGACTCTATCGTGGCTTATGCCTTACCCGATAAAAAATAAGCTACCTATTTATTCGGTTAAATTTTAAAAGTCCGATTCGTCGGGCTTTTTTATGAAAATAAATGCTAAGGAATAAATAAAATAAGCAATATCATGGAAAATGAATCAAAAAAGGCTGAAAGGCTGTATATCCGTGCAGCTTAGACACACTTATCAATAAAATCGCTATGAAATATGTAAAAAACGCATTTTGTTGATAGATCAAATCTCGTTATGCTGTCCGCCGTTATAATAGAAACTACTAGCTGTACGCCATGTATTTATATACTGATTTTGACCAGCAACTGGTCAATGAACGTGTTGCACAATTCCGTGACCAAACGGAACGTTATTTAGCCGGTAAATTGACGGAAGATGAATATCGTCCGCTTCGTCTGCAAAACGGCCTTTATGTACAACGTTATGCGCCAATGTTGCGTGTTGCAGTGCCTTACGGTCTGATGAATTCAAAACAATTGCGTAAAATTGCGCAATTGGCTCAAGACTATGACCGTGGTTATGCACACGTATCAACACGTCAAAACATTCAGTTTAACTGGCCTGCACTAGAGAACGTACCGGACATGCTGCAAGAACTGGCATCTGTACAAATGCATGCCATCCAGACCTCTGGTAACTGTATCCGTAATACTACGACTGACCAGTATGCGGGTGTGGTTGCGGGTGAAGTGGCTGACCCACGTCCGACTTGTGAATTGATCCGTCAGTGGTCTACATTCCACCCGGAATTTGCCTTCTTGCCACGTAAGTTCAAAATCGCGGTTTCTGCATTAGAAGAAACCGACCGTGCGGCAACTTCATTCCACGATATCGGTGTTTACATCGTACGTAATGAAGCAGGCGAGATGGGCTATAAAATCAAAGTGGGTGGTGGCTTGGGCCGTACCCCGGTGATTGGCAGCTTTATCCGTGACTTCTTGCCACGTGAAGACTTGATTGCGTATTTGGAAGCAGTGCTTCGTGTCTATAACTTACATGGTCGTCGTGACAACAAATACAAAGCCCGTATCAAGATTTTAGTAAAAGCGTTAACACCAGCCGTATTTGCAGAAAAAGTTGAAGCTGAATTTGCGCATACTATAAAAACGCTGAAAATTGATGCAGATACTTTGGCGAAAATGGATGAGAACTTCACGCCATTTGATTACCAAGACTATGCCGATGAAGATTTTACTGAACAGTTTGCAGCGCATCCGAAATTCAAACAGTGGTTCAACATTAACACCAATGCACATAAAGTAAAAGGTTATCGTATTGTCACGATTTCTCTGAAACGTGCCGGTATCGCACCGGGTGACATGACGGTTGAAGAGATGAACCTGATTGCAGACCTTGCTGATAAATATACTTTTGGTGAGTTCCGTACCACACACGAACAAAATATTGCCTTGGTTGACGTACCGCAAAAAGACCTGTTTGAATTGTGGCAGATCCTGGATCAGCACAATCTGGCTCGTGCGCACATTGGTTTTATTACCGATATCATCTGCTGTCCGGGCGGTGATTTCTGCTCGCTCGCAAATGCGAAATCTATTCCAATTTCAGAAGCGATTTCACGCCGTTTTGATGATCTGGATACCATTTACAATTTAGGTAAACTGGATCTCAACATTTCAGGTTGTATGAATGCCTGCGGTCACCACCATGTCGGTAATATCGGTATTTTGGGTGTAGACAAAAAAGGTGCAGAATTCTACCAAATCACGCTTGGTGGTAATGCTGACCATGATGCTTCAATTGGTGACATCCTTGGGCCATCATTTGCAGCAGACCGTATTCCAGATGTAGTGGAAGAAATTCTAAATACCTATCTTGACCTTCGAAATGACGGTGAAGAGTTTATTGATACTTACCGCCGTGTTGGCATTCAACCATTTAAGGAGCGTGCATATGCTTAATACCGCACTACAAGTGCTCTCTAAAGATGGCACGATTGCAGACAATACTTACCAGTTAATTGGTGAAGATGGCGTATTACCAAAGGGTGACGTGGTTTTAACGGTTGAACAGTTAGACCAGATTGCCCATGTTTCAGGTAAAAAAGCACTTTACATCACTGTAGATGCTTCTCCTGAAACCCACGAATTTCCGCTTGATCAGTTAGATGCAATCTTTATTGAATTTGCTGGTTTTAATGATGGCCGTGGTTATTCTTTTGCAGCATTGTTACGTCGCCAAGGTTTTGCAGGCGAACTACGTGCCACTGGCGATGTATTCAAAGATGTGTTGAACTATATGAAGCGTTCAGGTTTTGATACTTTCGTGATTAAAGAAGGTAAAGATATTGCTGAAGCTGCTGCAGGTTTAGGTGATTTCACCAATCCTTATCAAGCTTCTACTGCAGTGCCAAAAGCACATTATCAAACAGGTGCTTGATTGTTTTAAGCAGATGTTAAAAAGCCGGATTGATTCCGGCTTTTTTATGCATGTTTAAATAAAAAATCGAGATTACAGGGCTTCTAACTGGCAATTGACCATCCATTTAATCCCAAACTGATCGGTAAATGCCCCATAGAGTGCACCCCAAAATGTCTTTTCTAAAGGCATTTCTATTTGTCCATTCACAGATAACGCATCAAATAAGCGTTTTGCTTCTGCCTGCTCATGGGCATTCAGATTAATTGAAATATAGTGATTATTCCCTTTAGTGAAAACGGTATTGTTTTGCGCACAGAATTGATCATTGGTATCAGATCCCATTAATTCGGTAAATGCATTAATCGGCAAGGCTACATGCAGAATAAGATTTTTATCTGCTTCAGAAAGCATACTGCCTTCTTCAGATGGCATTTCACCATAACGGGTTAGATTGGAAAACTCGCCACCAAAAACAGATTTATAAAAGTTAAAGGCTGCTTCGGTTTCGCCTTGGAAATTAAGATAATGATTAAGTTGCATGAAAAGCCTTTGTTGTTTTGATGGTTCTAATCTAGCAGGCTTAAGCTTAAATTTAGATGATGAAAATATAAAAAAGTGTAAGCATAAAAAAATCCCTCGTTTAAAGGGATTTTTTTATGCTCTCTCCCTTAGGAAGAAAGTTAGAGGGAGAGGGCATTACCTGACTCCCTCTTTAATTAAGGCAGACTTCAAAGCAATTAAAGCAGTTCAATCGCTACAACAGTCGCTTCACCACCACCAATACACAGGGTAGCAATCCCTTTTTTGCCGCCAGTGCGTTTTAAAGCATGAATGAGCGTCAAGATAATACGAGAACCGGTAGAGCCAACTGGATGACCAAGGGCGCAAGCACCACCGTTAATGTTGACTTTAGCTGGATCAAGTTTGAAGTCATCCATCGGACACATGGTCACCATGGCAAAAGCTTCGTTAATCTCCCAAAGATCGACGTCTTGAGCATCCCAACCAGTTTTATTTAAAACTTTCTGAATGGCACCTACAGGAGCAATGGTAAATTCTGAAGGGTGCTGTGAATTTGAAGCATAGGCCACAATTTTAGCCAGCGGCTTTAGGCCTTTTGCTGCAGCATTATCACTCGAAGTTAAAACTAGTGCAGATGCACCGTCCGAAATTGAGCTGGCATTGGCGGCAGTAATGGTGCCGTCTTTGGCAAAGGCTGGGCGAAGGGTAGGGATTTTTGCAATGTTTGCATTGAAAGGCTGTTCATCTTTATCGACCACAACATCGCCTTTGCTGCTCGATACGGTTACAGGCACGATTTCATCGGCAAAGTAACCTTCATTCACGGCTTTTTGTGCACGTTCTAAAGAGCGAATCGCAAAGTCATCCATTTGTTCACGCGTATAGCCACGGGTATTTGCCATGTCTTGTGCAAATGAACCCATTAAACGGCCTGTTTCTGCATCTTCAAGACCATCCAAGAACATATGGTCTTTAATTTCACCATGACCCATGCGCAAACCACCACGTGCCTTAGGCAATACATAAGGTGCATTAGTCATGGATTCCATACCGCCTGCAACCACAATTTCAGCAGAGCCGGCTTTAATCATATCAGCCGCTTGCATCACGGCTTTCATGCCAGAACCACACAGCTTATTGATGGTGACTGCGCCAGTTGAATCGGGTAGTCCAGCTTGACGCATTGCCTGGCGAGCTGGTCCTTGTTTTAAGCTGGCAGGCAACACGCAGCCCATAATGACTTCTTCGACATCGGTTGCTTGTAATCCAGCACGTGCAATCGCTTCTTTGATACATGCTGCTCCAAGTTCTGGGGCTGTTACACTGGCCAAGCTACCTTGGAAGCCGCCCATTGCAGTACGTGCCCCATTTACGATTACGATGTCTGTCATTGTTCTTTCTCCGAGATTGATTTTTTTAGGGAATTACTTTCCAAGCTTAAGCAGTATATTGAAAAATGAGCTGGAATAAACAAAGATTGTAGGATGTCTTTAGACTGATAAGTTTTTTAGCAGCTCGATAGGTTTTCTATCCGCATATGTCCCATCGCACTCAGAACCAGTTTCTGGTGATGATCAGAAACTATTGAACAGTAATAAAAACTGCCATTTGAACCTATGGGCAAGCCATTTTCCGCTTGAAAAGTTAAGCTGGGAACATTCAAAGTTCCTTTCCAGTCTAAGCGCCCATATTTTAAATCGGTAGATTCTGTATAAATAATTTTTTCACTCGTATCAATTTGCCTATTTTTATTGCTGTCGAGAAAAACCAGTAAACCGGTAGTCCATTGGTTTGTTTGACAATTCACTTTATTTTGACTTGGACATATCACCACATTGCTATGATAAATAGATGCATGCGATTTAGCTAATTGAATCGTTGAAATCAGTTTATTGGTAGTGGTATTGACTTCCTGTTTGGCTTTTATGTCTTGAAAATAAGGTAAAGCAATGGTCGCCAGAATGGCAAAAATAGCCAAAGTAACGATGAGCTCAACTAACGTGAAACCATTTTTGTTTTGAAAAAGCATTTAAAGTGATCCTGTAATATATTTTTTTTAATTATTTGTGTTATTAGTGTTTTGTTTTTTAATTGTTTTTTTGCGGGTAATATTTATTACTCAACTTTTAAGAAAGCTGTTAAAATAATTTGCAAGTGACAATAAGCTATTCATAAGAATAAATTGAGTAAAAAATTACCGAATTACAACGGAAATTGTAAGTAATTTTGTCAATAATTTACTTGATTAAAGTTATCAAGCACTTGGAAAAAAAATAAAGTGTTTGTATGATTCACTGTGAATAGCTTAAGAATAAAACTGGGGTATAAGAAAGCCTATCTCAGAAATAGCCAAATTCTAGGCTTGAGCTTGAACAACAATTGTTATCTCTGGAGGATAAATCCATGAAAATGAGTCGTATTGCATTGGCAATGCTCGTAGCTGCTCCTTTAGCAGCTGCAAACGCAGGCGTAACTGTTACTCCATTAATGCTTGGTTATACTTTCCAAGACACTCAACACAACAATGGTGCTAAAGACCACTTGATGGACTCTACTGATGGTGAGCTACAAGACGATTTATTCGTTGGAGCTGCATTGGGTGTAGAACTTACTCCATGGTTAGGTTTTGAAGCTGAATATAACCAAGTGAAAGGTGATGTAGAAGGCCTTGGCGTACCTGCAGGTGCAGAATATAAGCAGACTCAAATCAATGGTAACTTCTATGCTACTTCTGATTTGATCACTAAAAACTATGACAGCAAAATCAAGCCATATGTACTTTTAGGTGCTGGTCATTACAAATATAAAGCTGCAGGTTCAATTGCAGATGGTGAGTCTGAAGAAGGTACTTTAGGTAACGCAGGTCTAGGTGCTTTCTGGCGCTTAAACGATGCTTTATCTCTACGTACTGAAGCTCGTGCTACTTATAACATCGATGAAGATTTCTGGAACTATACAGCTTTAGCTGGCCTTAACGTAGTTCTTGGCGGTCACTTGAAACCTGCTGCTCCTGTAGTTGAAGTTGCTCCAGTTGAGCCTGTAGCTCCAGTTCAACCAGCTCCACAAGAGTTGACTGAAGACCTTAACATGGAACTTCGTGTGTTCTTTGATACAAACAAATCAAACATCAAAGACCAATACAAACCAGAAATCGCTAAAGTTGCCGAGAAGTTAGTTGAATATCCAAACGCTACTGCTCGCATCGAAGGTCACACAGATAACACTGGTCCACGTGCATTGAACGAACGTTTATCTTTAGCTCGTGCTAACTCTGTTAAATCTTCACTTGTAAATGAATACAATGTAGATCCAGCTCGTTTGTCTACTCAAGGTTTCGCTTGGGATCAACCGATTGCTGACAACAACACTAAAGAAGGCCGTGCTATGAACCGTCGTGTATTCGCGACTATTTCTGGTAGCCGTACTGTTGTTGCAGAACCTGCTCAAGCTCAATAATTAATTATTGATCTAATCTAAAAAAAGCAGCCTTAGGGCCATTGCTGTCCCACAATTTTTCACAAGAGGAAGCTCATTTGAGCTTCCTCTTGTTTTATGGGTATTTTATCGGGTGAAAATAAAGCTTTTAAAGTTCTTCTTTCAAACAAATTCACTTGAATTATTC
>NZ_VOYL01000027.1:0-37524 GCF_013420295.1 Acinetobacter sp. YH01018 | reverse complement strand
TCCATAGTTTGTATAGGTTGTTCTTTAAATGCTTTTCGAATTGCTCAATAGATTCATGATCAACGCCTGGAGCGCCACCATTCTCTTTGACTTTTTTAAATGCCTCCCAGATTAACGCTTTAGGAATATTAAATGGTTTGGTCATAAAGTTTTGCTCCTCCTGCTTGCACAGTTGACAAATCCGTAGACCTGGATAATGCAACCCCTTCGCTCCATTACCATTACAGTAACTTCAACACTACTACGAGTTGCTCCGCCCCTTGGTGACGCATTGCTATTATCAGCCTTGCCTTTTGAGCTTGTGCCTTTCGCTTGACATCGCCACCGAAGGTTCCCGCAGTTCAACGTAAGAGCCTGAATTAGGATCGCGCTGCCTCTACGCCGGACACCGAATGGCCCGTAAGCAGGTAACGGCCAAACTACTCGCGGGGTAACTTCCATCCCCGGTTTTGATGTCATTTGAGTACTTTCGACACTTGAACGGCAGTTCACTGTTGTTCGCCTTCCTAATTCTTACCTGACATCTCTACGATGCCTTTTCCATAACGCTCACGACCGGGACTTTTGATCCAAGCCGCTTATGGTGGTTTGCTACCTGCTCCTGCAAGCCGATAGCGAGGGGCCATACCCTCATCTCTTACGCCGCTTGCTGCGGCACACGAATGCCATTCACTCAAAACAATTTGGTGTGATGCTAAATCCTGTCGGATGGGAAACACATGTAGCTCCTGAAATGGGAAATCGACCTCAAGAAATAATTAATAAACGTATTTTAGAAAATACAGACATTTTATTAGGCATTTTTTGGACTCGCTTAGGTACAGAAACCGGCGAATATGTCAGCGGTACCGTCGAAGAAATTTCAAGACACATAGCATCTCAAAAACTTGCATCGATTTATGTATGTGACAAACCAATTCCACCTAGTAAAATCACAGAACAGTATCAAAAATTACAAGTGCAAATTAGGGAATGGATGCCGAGTGGAGTTATAGATTTTTATAACGATTTATCTAATTTCAAACAAAAAATTAAAGATCATCTATCTCTTCATATTCAACAGAATGAATATATTCAGACTATTGTAAATGAACTTAACTTCAACGATACGCCAATTGAAACATCTACAAAACAAACTATTGAACCTAGTGATGAAATGGTTCAGATATTATTAAATGCTGGCAATGCGGAGAGTCAGATTCACTTTCGTCGATATTTGGGTGGCCAATCCTTATTCGTAGGCAATTTAGACATTAATCTTAATAAAGCTAGAGAATTAGCTAAATGGGAAGAAGCCCTTAATGAACTATTGAATTTAGGTTTAATTAAAGATCGAGGTTATAAAGGTGAATTATTTGATTTAACTAAAGAAGGTTGGGATGCTTTTGATCAATTAAAAACCCAATTAAAGGAAAATCAATAATATTGCATCTTACAACTTGGAACACTTTTAGAATCCAAGTACAATACTTCGCTAGTCGAGGGATGCTGCGACGTTTTACAGGTACCAAATGTAAAAGCGCCAGGCTCGACGATCGGTCCATCTTTTTTCTAGACAGACCAACAACGGCATCCGCGAACTGAATGATCAATTTTTGTTTTTTATAAGGAGATCGTGATGAACGCGGTTAATGCTTCATTTACAGATTATAAAGTTGCCGATATTTCCCTAGCTGACTACGGCCGTAAAGAAATCAAACTTGCTGAAGCAGAAATGCCAGCGCTGATCGGCTTACGTAAACGCTACTCAGCAGCAAAACCACTTGCAGGCGCGAAAATTCTCGGCTGTATTCACATGACCATTCAAACTGCAGTTTTAATTGAAACTTTAGTTGAATTAGGCGCTGAAGTTCGTTGGACTTCTTGCAACATCTTCTCTACTCAAGACCACGCTGCTGCTGCAATTGCTGCACGCGGTATTCCTGTTTTTGCCTGGAAAGGTGAAACTGAAGAAGAATACATGTGGTGTCTTGAACAGCAAATCAATGTCAATGGCAAACCTTGGGATGCCAACATGATTCTGGACGATGGCGGCGACTTGACTGCTCTTGTTCACGAAAAATATCCTGAAGTGTTAGCGAAAATCCATGGTGTGACTGAAGAAACCACTACGGGTGTGCAACGTCTTTATGAAATGTTACGTGACGGCACTTTAAAAGTTCCTGCAATCAACGTAAATGACTCAGTAACCAAGTCCAAAAACGACAACAAATACGGTTGCCGCCATTCTCTAAACGATGCCATCAAACGCGGTACTGACATGTTGATGTCTGGTCGTCGTGCATTGGTGATTGGTTACGGTGACGTAGGTAAAGGTTCTGCTCAATCACTTCGTCAAGAAGGTATGATTGTTCGCGTAACCGAAATCGATCCAATCTGTGCGATGCAAGCATGTATGGACGGTTATGAAGTGGTATCTCCATACAAAAACGGCGTGCAAACAGGTAAAAAAGAAGACATCAACTTAGATCTTCTTCAAAACACTGACCTGATCGTAACCACTACTGGTAACTATCACGTATGTGACTCTGCAATGTTAGATACATTAAAAGCAGGTTCAGTGGTTTGTAACATCGGTCACTTTGACACTGAAATCGATACCAACTACCTACGTGGCTACAAATGGGTTGAAGTTAAACCTCAAGTACATCAAGTGTATCGTTCAGAAAATGAAAACGATTATTTAATCCTTCTTTCTGAAGGTCGTTTAGTGAATCTGGGTAATGCGACTGGTCACCCATCACGTGTGATGGACGGTTCATTTGCTAACCAGGTATTGGCTCAAATGCACTTGTTCGCCGAAAAATTTGCTGATCTTCCTGAAGACCAAAAACAGGCTGCGATTCGTGTAGAACTGCTTCCTAAGAAACTGGACGAAGAAGTTGCTGCAGCAATGGTTGCCGGTTTCGGTGGTGTCTTGACTCAATTGACTCAAGAACAAGCGGATTATCTTGGTGTTCAAGTTGAAGGTCCATTCAAATCTGAGACTTATAAATACTAATACCCCTCACCCCATCCCTCTCCCTGAGCTTGTTTTAAGCACTGCTTTAAAACAAGTGCAAGAGAGGGTGAGCACCAGATTTATTTCCGATGGATGTTTAATGTCATCATATGAATAAATATGGCTTAAACCCTGCATAATTCAGTAATGAATTCTCCTCTCCCTTTGGGAGAGGTCAGGGAGAGGGTGAAAAATTAAAACAGTATTGATAAAAAAAGGGTTTGAAAAATGACCAAACGTGTTCCAATTTCTTTTGAGTTTTTCCCGACTAAAACTGATGCCGGGGCGGAAAAACTTCGTGTTGTTCATAAAGAATTACAACTGTTAAATCCTGAATTCTTTTCAGTGACTTATGGTGCTGGTGGTTCAACTCGTGAACGTACACTCGCTGCAATCAATGACTTTAATGGCAAAGGCACACCTGTTGCCCCTCACCTGTCTTGTATTGGTGATGACAAAGCGCGTATCGCAGAATTGCTTGATCTATACAAATCACAAGGCATCGACCGTATTGTGGCACTGCGTGGTGACTTGCCTTCAGGTCAGGTTGGCCTGGGTGAATTGCCTTATGCACAGGACCTGGTTCGTTTTATCCGCGAACATTCAGGCGATCACTTCCACATTGAAGTGGCCGCTTACCCGGAAATGCACCCACAGGCAGAAAACTTTGATAAAGACATTCAACACTTTGTCGAAAAAGCCAATGCCGGTGCCAATGCCGCTTTAACCCAGTTTTTCTTCAATCCAGATGCCTACTTCTACTTTGTAGACCGTATTCAAAAACAAGGCGTGGATATTCCGGTGGCTCCGGGCATCATGCCAATTACTAATGCCAGCAATCTGATTCGCTTCGCAGATGGTACCGGTGCAGAAATTCCGCGCTGGATTCGCAAGCAATTGGCGACTTATGGCGATGACACGGCAAGTATCAAAGCCTTTGGTCATGAAGTTGTGGTGAAATTGTGTGAACGTCTGCTTGCAGGCGGTGCACCGAGCTTGCACTTCTACACCATGAACACGACAGATCCAACACGTCAACTCGTGACTGATCTTGGTCTAGCTTAATTTATATCTGATTTGTGAGTAATACTTAAATGCCACGTTTTTATATTGAAGCTGACTTAGCAGTGGATATGAATGCTGAATTAACTGAAACAGTTTTTCATCACTGGGTCAAAGTATTACGTGCACAAGTCGGTGAAAAAGCCACCTTGTTCAATGGACGGGGTGGTGAATATGAAGTTACGCTTATTGAAGTCACAAAAAAATCAGCCCGTGTTTCTGTCGATTCCTTCAATCCTGATGACCGTACTCCAGCTTTTAGTACCTTGCTTGGACAGGTAATGAGTAAAGGGGATCGAATGGATTATGCCATTCAAAAAGCCACAGAACTTGGCGTATCCAAAATCCAGTTGCTGACTTCTGAACGCTGTGAAATGCGCCTTAAATATGATCGTGACCAAAAGAAAATAGATCACTGGCAAGGCATTGCCATCGCTGCTTGTGAGCAATGCGGCATGAACAAAGTTCCCGAAGTGTTAGCACCTGTATCTTTACAAGACTGGTTAGAGACAGAACTCCCGACCACAAAACTGGTGCTCGCTCCGAATAAAGATCAAGTGAATGTGCTGGAAAATGCGACACAAGACATTGCGCTATTAATTGGACCTGAAGGTGGTCTAAGTGAAGCGGAAATACAATTATCCAACCAAGCAGGCTTTATAAACTGGTGTATCGGCAATCGTGTATTACGAACAGAAACGGCGCCGATTGTTGCTTTATCTATTTTAAATTATAACTTAACTGTATAGTTCATCAAAATTTGGATGAATAACTTGTGATGTGATTGATTTTTTTCAACAACATTATTACTCTTGAATTAAAGATACAAATGTATATTTAAAATACAGTTTATTTTTTTAACTCAATCAATATTTAGAAAGTAAATTTATTGCAAAATAATAATTAAGGTTTTTGCCTGTATGTCAGATCTTCAAGACGAGTATATTAAACAGCATGTGAGTGCTGCACAAATTAGCAATACAATTCGACTTAGCCGCTTCTTTATAGTCAGTATTGTGATTGTATCGGCATATGTTTATGGCATTTACCAATTTTATTTTATAAAACCTTCTTTTTATTTCAATTTTTGGTTTATAGGCACTGAACTCTTGTGTTGCCTGTGTTTACTGATTAGCAGTGTTTATTTTAAACCCGACCAATTTGCCTTGCCTCATGCGCATCGTTGGCTACAAATTCAAAGTTTAGTGATTGGTAGTTGTATTGCCTTAGGTATGGGCCTGGTTTACTACTATTTACCTCAATACAACCCTGCCTTTAGTCATGTTCATGCCTTAATTTTGTCAGCATTATTACTGATTGTGAGTCAGGCATTTGCCCTGACCTTTTTAACCCAGCGCTTAACTTATTTCTGTCTGGCGTTTATACCTGCTATTTTTCCTTATCTGGCTTCACAATTTATCAGCACAGAAACATCAGATCCTTTATTCTATCTCACCATTAATTTTGCACTGATTGTCATTTTATTATGCGCCAATATCACATCGCGTATTCATCAGCGTATTTCTGTACTGTACTCAAAAAACAATCGTTTAGTTAAAAATGCCAAACAACAGGTTTTATGGACCGATGAATTATGCAAACAATTACAAGCTGAAATTAATAAATCAAAAGATATAGAGCTGCAATTACAATTAAACAATCAGCTGCTGGAGCAAAAAGTTAAAGAACGAACTGTTGATATTGCCAAAATGAATGCCGATCTGGAAAATCAGCAACAAAATCTGGTTTTGGCGCATGAAATTGCCGGACTTCGCCCCTGGGACTGGAATATCAAAGATCGTGAAATTCTGGTGACGGACGCAAAACAGCAAAAAACCCTGAAGCCCTCTAAACTGCATCATCATCAACTGCAAAACATCATTCATCTGGATGATATTGAGCAGTTCAAGCATGCAATGAAACAACATTTACGTGGTCAGTCACCACTTTATGAAGCCAGCTATCGAATTCAGAACAGCAATGGCAAGTGGAAATGGGTCCATGATATTGGTCGGGTCATTGCTCGTGATCCGGTCAATAAAAAGCCCCTGCGCATGGTGGGTATCCGTCGTGACATTCATCAGGAACGTACCGATCAGGAACGCTTAAAATTAGCTGCCAGTGTACTTCAGCAAGCAACTGAAGGCATTTTTATTCTCGATGATCAGCTATGCTACATTGACGTCAATCCATTTTATGAACAACTCACCGGTTTTACTCACCGACATATTATTGGCAAAAATTTATTTGATATTACGGAAAATTATCAGTCACAACAAAGAAACAGCCACTACTCGATTCTTCAGCAGCTGGGAAAAATCGGTGAGTTTGATGGTGAACTGCAGGAAACATTCCTTTCAGGTGAAGAAGCAACCATCTGGATGCGCATTAATGCCATTAGCGATGAGCAGAACCGTGTTACTCACTATATCGGTATTGTCTCCGATTTAACTGAACGTAAACTGCAAGAACAACGGTTGTCTTATTTAGAAAATTACGATCCTTTAACCGATTTGCCGAACCGTTTTTATTACAACTACCAGTTACACCAATATTTAATTAGTCAAAAAGATTCCATTAAACAGCTGGCCGTTATTCGTTTAAATATCGATCGTTTCAGGCCTTTAAATGAATTTTTAAGTAATAGTGGTGGTGACGAACTGTTACGCCAAGTTGCACAAAGACTGCGACTGACCAATACCGAAGCATTATTTGTAGCACATCTGAATGGCGATGATTTTGCAATTGTCTATGAGATTTCACCTACTCACCCGTCGATTCAACATCATTGTGAACGTATAAGTAAAGCTTTTTCCTTACCCTTTAACATTTTCGATCAGGACCATATTATCACCCTGTCCATGGGCGTTGCATTCTATCCGGAAAATGGACGTCAGCTGGATTATCTGAATAATTGCGCTGAGCAGGCCTTGACTGAAGCAAAAAACCTAGGCGGCAATGCCTGTCGTTTCTACTCCAATAAAAGTAGCGCTTTACTTGAACAAGGCATTTATCTGGAACGCGATTTGCGCCATGCCATCAATAATAACGAGCTAATTGTTTACTATCAGCCGAAAATAAATTTCAGTGATCAGAATATTTACGGTTTTGAAGCACTGGTGCGCTGGAATCATCCAAGCAAGGGCATTATTCCACCCAACCTGTTTATTCCCTTGGCAGAACAAACCAGCCTGATCTCGGATATTGGCCGGATTGTGATTCAACAAACAGCCAAACAGATCCGCTACTGGAACAATATCGGGTTTGACAATATTTGTATATCCGTCAATGTGGTGGCCCAGCAATTACAACGCGGACAATTGCTGGAAGATCTGGATCATGCCATCCAGACCTATAACATTTGTGGTTCCAGCCTGGAACTTGAAATTACCGAATCATCGTTACTGGAAAATTCAGTCACGGTGAAAAACCTGTTGAATGAAATTAAAAAACGGAAAATTCATATCTCGCTCGATGATTTTGGCACAGGCTACTCGTCCCTGTCTTATCTTGCCGATTTCCCGATTGATATACTTAAAATAGATCGCAGTTTTATATCCAAAATCGGAAAAAATAAGCAGGAAGCGATTGTCAGTGCTATGATCGCCATGGGCAAAGCCATGGGAATGATGGTGGTTGCAGAAGGTATTGAAACCAAGCAACAGCTACAGTACCTGCAAGATCTGGAATGCGATATTGCTCAAGGTTTCTTTTTTTCCAAGCCGCTTCCTGAAAAAGAAGCCACCACATACCTGGAACAACATCGACTTATACCTTCTTGATATAAGTCAACCTTTCACCCCCCAACTTTGCCTGAAAAAGACACATACGCGACTGTGATAAGGTCGCAACAAATGTTATATTCGATGCAACCAAGCAGAAAACCAGCAGCTTTGCTGAATTACTCCAGTAACAAACGAGATACAGATGGAAGATCAATCTTTAAAACAACAGGCATTGTATTATCACGAATTCCCAACACCAGGAAAAATCAGCGTCACGCCTAGCAAGCAACTGGTCAATCAACGTGACTTAGCGCTTGCCTACTCACCAGGTGTTGCTGCACCATGTCTTGAGATTGAACGTGACCCTTCAACTGCTGCCCTTTATACTGCACGCGGTAACCTTGTAGCAGTGGTGAGTAATGGTACTGCAGTACTGGGTTTAGGAAATATCGGTCCTTTGGCATCTAAACCGGTAATGGAAGGTAAAGGCGTACTGTTCAAAAAATTTGCCGGTGTCGATGTATTCGATATTGAAATTGATGAAAACGACCCTGACAAAATTGTCGACATCGTGGCCGCGCTAGAACCTACTTTTGGTGGGATTAACCTTGAAGATATCAAGGCACCAGAATGTTTCTATATCGAGCAAAAACTTCGTGAACGCATGAACATTCCTGTGTTCCACGATGACCAGCATGGTACCTCTATTATTGTGGGTGCAGCTCTTCTGAATGCATTGCAATTTAACGGCAAAAAAATTGAAGAAATCAAGATTGTTGCTTCAGGCGCAGGTGCAGCAGCACTGTCTTGCTTAAATCTTCTTTGTGCCCTGGGTGCTAAGAAAGAGAATATCATCGTTGCCGATTCACGTGGTCTATTAACCACTCAGCGTGAAGGTCTGGATGAATCTAAAAAAGCATACGTGCAAGACATCACCGCTACTCAGCTCGGTGAAGTACTTGAAGGTGCTGATATGTTCCTGGGTCTGTCAGCTGCCGGTATTCTCACCAAAGAAATGGTGAAAACCATGGCTGCAAATCCGATTATCTTTGCCTTGGCAAACCCGGATCCAGAAATTCTGCCTGAACATGCACATGAAGTTCGTGATGACGTGATCATGGCAACTGGTCGTTCAGACTATCCAAACCAGGTAAATAATGCACTGTGCTTCCCATATATCTTCCGTGGCGCGCTTGACGTTGGCGCAACCACCATCAATGAAGAAATGAAGATTGCCTGTGTACATGCCATTGCGCGCATGGCACATGTTGAAGCAGACGCAGCATCGTATGGTGAAAAATCAGCATCATTTGGCCGTGATTACTTAATCCCTCGCCCACTCGATCAACGCTTGATTCTTGAAATTGCCCCGGCAATTGCACAGGCAGCGATGGACTCAGGCGTAGCCACTCGCCCGATTCAGGACTTCTCTGCTTACCGTCAACGTCTGTCTGAGTTTGTTTACAACTCTGCATTCATGATGAAACCAATTTTCGCCCAGGCGAAAACTGATCCTAAGCGTATTGCCTATGCTGAAGGTGAAGACCTGCGTGTACTTCGTGCAGTACAAATTGCAGTCGATGAAGGTCTGGCTAAACCAATCCTTGTCGGTCGCCCTGCAGTGATTGAAGCAAATATCAAGAAATTAGGTCTACGTCTTGAAGATGGTGTGAACATCACCATCATCGATCAAGAAAAGAACCCACATTACGAAATGTTTGCTGATGACTACTACAGCATCATGCAACGTAAAGGTGTGACACCTGAGTATGCGCAACGTGAAGCACGTCGCCGTTCTACCTTAATTGCATCTATGCTGGTGAAACACGGTCTTGCAGACGGTATGCTGTGTGGTACCTACTCAAGTTACGACATTCATCTGGACTTCGTAAGCAACATCATTGGTAAGAAAGAAGGTCATAACACATTCTTTACGCTCAATGCATTAATGCTTGAAGACCGTAACCTGTTCATCGCGGATACATACATTAACCGTAACCCGACAGCTGAACAGCTTGCTGAAATGACCATTTTGGCTGCTGAAGAAGTACGTCGTTTTGGTGTAACACCACGTATCGCACTTCTTTCTCACTCAAGCTTCGGTAGCGACCAAGATGACTTAAGCGCGCAAAAAATGCGTAAAGTGTATGACATCTTGTCTGAAACTGCGCCTGAACTGGAAGTTGAAGGTGAAATGCACGGTGATGCGGCACTTGACGAAAACATCCGTCACTTTGCTTTCCCGAACTCACGTTTCAAAGGTTCTGCAAACTTGCTGATTATGCCAAACCTGGATGCAGCCAACATTTCGTTTAACCTATTGAAATCGACTTCAGGGAATAACGTTACCATTGGTCCTATCCTGTTAGGTGTATCTAAACCTGTCCACATCCTGACACCAACTACGACTACACGTCGCTTGGTGAACATGACTGCATTAACCGTTGCTGAAATTCAGGAAAATGAAAAATTAGCCCTTTGATTTAGTCAGCTAGATCACATTTTGTGACTTGAGAAAACCTCTATTCTGTAGCATGATTGCTTGAAGAATAGAGGTTTTTTCATGCAAGTTTATTTAGTAGGCGGTGCGGTTCGAGATCACTTGCTCGGACACCCCTATCACGAGAAAGATTATGTTGTGGTCGGTGCAACACCGGAACAACTTCTTGCTCAGGGCTATCAGCCTGTGGGTAAGGATTTCCCTGTTTTTTTACATCCAGAAACAAAAGAAGAATATGCACTGGCACGCACTGAACGTAAATCAGGTCGTGGCTATCATGGCTTTGAATTTTATACCGATCCGAGCGTTAGTCTTGAAGATGATCTGATTCGTCGTGACCTGACCATCAATGCCATGGCCATGGACAATGAAGGCAATATTTATGATCCTTATGCGGGTCAGCAGGACTTGGAACAACGCATTTTACGCCATGTATCCGATGCCTTTGTCGAAGATCCACTCCGTGTTCTGCGCATTGCGCGCTTTGCTGCACGTTATAAAAGTTTAGGCTTTAGCGTGGCAGAAGAAACCCTCACCTTAATGAAACAATTGGTGGAATCAGGTGAACTCAATGCGCTAATTCAGGAACGTGTCTGGAAAGAAACTTCCCGTGCGCTGATGGAAGATCATGCCGATGAATATTTTACCGTTTTACGTACCTGTGGTGCGTTAAAAGTCCTGTTCCCGGAGCTGGATGCTTTATATGGTATTCCACAGCGCCCTGAATATCATCCGGAAATTGACAGTGGCATTCATACCATGATGTCATTACAACAGGCTTGTAAAGCCGACTATTCTTTAGATGTCCGCTTCGCAGTGCTGGTTCACGACTTGGGCAAGGCCTTGACACCAGCAGATGAATTACCGCGCCATATCATGCACGAAGAACGCGGGGTCAAACCGGTGACTGAACTCTGTGACCGTCTGAAAGTCCCAACCAATACCAAACAGCTGGCCATTGCAGTCTGTAAAGAACATTTAAAATGCCATCAGGCTTTAAGCCTGAAACCAGGTACTTTATGGCGTTTACTGCAACGTCTGGATGTGTTACGTCGCCCTGAACGAGTGGAGGCGTTTATACAGGCTTGTGAATGCGACTCCCGTGGCCGTTTAGGTCTGGAAGATCGTGACTATCCTCAGGCCACTTATATACTTAAGGCAATGGAAGTGGTCCGCAATATTAAAGCGCAAGACTTACCTGCCGATGTGAAAGGTCAAGAAATTGGTGAGATGTTGATTGAGCGTCGCATTCAAGCCATTGCAGAACTGAAAGCTCGGCAAGTTGCAGTAGTGGTGTAAGTATAAAAAAGCATCTAAGGATATTGTTGTCCCATAATTTGATTAAAGACTATTTTTTGAGAAAATAGTTAATTCAAATCATCTTATTTAAGTTAGAAGCTTTCACTGCCGCAAATTTTCAATAAAATCAAAAGGCATTTGTATAGGCGATGTCTTACTTTTGAGAGGCCAAAAGTAAGCAAAAGCCTTTGTTACCCATACATAACCTCCTTGTTATGATGGGTAACGTGTGGCATCTCTGCCACACTCGCATATCCACAGCTTACTTAAATCAAACTATCCTTCACTAACAAACCTGATGGCGCATTTTTGCATCCATATCAATCCCCATAATTCCATCTTTGCACACAAATGAATCCCCCTTTCATAAAGGGAGTCAGGAGGAATTTTGGCTGATCAACAAATATGAGCAATAGCTGAAATCAGGAAATATTCGCTGGAAAAGCAATCACTTTTTCAAGCTTCATTTGCTCTGTAGCGACCATTAACAAACGGTCAATGCCTAAAGCAATACCGGAACACTCTGTCATGTGCGGTAATGCAGCAAGCAGATATTCATCAATCGGCATGACATGTAAGCCCAGTTTTGCACGTTCGGCATTATCTGCTTCAAAGCGGGAACGCAGTACATCGGCATCAATCAATTCATCATAAGCATTGGCCAATTCCAGACCTTCGATATACAGCTCGAAGCGGGCAGCTACCAGTTCTCCATCCTCATCGATTCGGGTTTTGGCCAAGGATGCCAGTTCAGCGGGGAAATCGGTTAAAAATACTGGCGTATCAAAACCCAGACTCGGTTCGACAAAATGCGAAAAAAGCAAATCGATATAACCCAGGCGGTCATCACCCAAATCCAGATTGAGTCCAACCCGGTTACAACAGTCTTTCAGATCTTTTAAGCTTGCTTGTAATGGATTGATATTCAGACGATCCATAAAGGCATGCTTATAACTTAAAATGGTGGGACGAACTTCACCAAAGCGCTGCTTTAAGGTCACATTGAGCAAATCGGTTACTTCAAACATCAAATCTTTCAGGCTGAATCCGGGACGGTACCATTCCAGCATAGTGAACTCACTATTATGTTTACGTCCATGCTCATCATCACGAAAAACTTTACAGATTTGATAGATCGGACCACTACCACTGGCCAGCAGCCGCTTCATGGCAAATTCGGGCGAGGTTTGCAAATAGTGGGTGTGTAATTTGCCTTGTAAATGACGCTGTGCCTGTATAGAGGCCAGATGTACATCGGTCACTCCGGCCTGCGATAAGACTGGTGTTTCAACTTCCAGTACATTCCGTTCAGCAAAGAACTGACGGATTTGCGCATACATTTTGGCACGTGCCTGCATAGCCTTTAAATCACAAGTCGGCTGATAAGCAATAGATTGACTCATGCCTTCGGCCCTCCATGTGCTGCCCATTCACGGCGTAACGGATAAGTTTTACGCAAATAATCAAAGGCTTTTTGCTCAATCTTGCCATCTTTCAGGCAGGCCCTTAAGTTTGCATCATCACGGGCAATATCATAGATTTGAGTCAAATATTGTTTTAGCACCGCCTTTAAATCACCATCTTTAAAGTATGGTTCACAGACAGGCAATTGCGTTTCAAATTGCGTTTCAGCTGGATAATGAAAGGTACTGCAGAATGCATCGTAGATCATTTGTGTACCACGTGCCTTTCCTTCCAAGCTATACCCGGCAATATGCGGTGTGACCAAACGAATTAAATTTAACAGCTGTTCTGAAATTTCAGGTTCGTGCTCAAATACATCGAGAACTACTGCACGCTGGGTCTGTTGAATATCGACAATTAAAGCCGATTCTTCAACCACCGGTCCTCGTGCCGAATTAATTAAAATCGCTGCAGGCTTCATCTGTGCTAAAGCTTCAGCATTGATGAGATGGTAAGTTGGATGATTGCCTGTTTTGGTTAAAGGCACATGGGTGGAAATCGCATCGGCTGTTTTTAATAGGGTATTTAAATCTACTTGCTCAATCTGTTCACGCTGTACGAAGGGATCATGACCAATCACCTTCCAGCCCAGAAGTTTAGCCATAACAGCCAGACGTGAACCGACATTGCCCAGACCGATAATGCCCAAAGTAAAGCTGTCATTGGCATTGATCAGTTCAGGTTTTAAATGCAGTAAAGCAGTAATCACATATTCCGCAACGGCCTGCGCATTACAGCCTGCGGCATTCGACCAGGCAATATTGCATTGTTCTAAAGCAGCTATATCCAGATGATCGGTGCCAATGGTCGCACTGCCGACAAATTTTAATTTTGTGTCCTGAACCAGCTCGGCATTGACTTGGGTCACAGAACGCACCAGTAACGCTTCTGCATCTTTCACATTCGCATGGGTTAAGGTTCGTCCTGCAGCCTGCTGAATTTCTCCAAAATCGGCAAAGAAATATTCAGTAAATGCCAGATTTTCATCTGCGACAATTTTCATAATGCAATCCAATGATCTTATGCTGATTATGATAACGCTTAGCACTGCATCTGACCAAGCACCTTGTAGGTATCGCTTTCTTGTATTAGATAATTTCACAAACACCATGATGCATAAAATGGATGTCATCTTTCCTAGCAGAAAAAAGGACCGAATGCTTTAACATTCCGGTCCAACAGAAGCAAAACCAATATGCATCACAAGAATGCTGCTTAAGCTACCTCTCCATCAATAATGCCTTGCAATTTTAAGGCATGCAGCTCATCTGCCGTTTTAAGACGTGACAGAATATGTTGAGTATGTTCACCCAACTGCGGTGGTGCATTGCGATATTCTACCGGTGTATCTGAAAGTTTGATTGGCGAAGCAATCACTTTGAAATTTTCATTCAAGGCACGTGGTCCATCCTGACCAAAACCAGTAATCGAGCAATACACCACATTGGGATTCAGTGCACTTAAACTTGCATAATCAAGTCCATATTTTGCCAGTGAGCCCGCTTTATAGTTTTCAATGACTACATCAGCGGTTTTGGCAATTTCCCGAATAATTTCTTGACCTTGAGCCGAGGCAATATCAACAGAAACTGAATATTTATTGCGATTAGCACACTGAAAATAGCCAGATTCACGTGTGGCATTGCCCTGCTGGTCTGGCATCCATGATGGTCCCCACATGCGGGTATCATCTCCTACCTGTGGACGTTCAATTTTGATGACTTCAGCACCTAAGTCGGGTACATCATCCTGATAATGTTACACCGAGCGAAGAAATTCTAAGAGGGCTAGAGGATTTGGCTCGTACCGGAAAGATTCTCTATGCAGGTTTATCAAATTTTCCAGCATGGCGACTATCTCGTGCAGCAACTATTGCAGAACTTAAAAATACAGTGCCTATTGCAGCGGCACAATTCCAACATAGTTTGGTCTGTCGTGAGCCTGAAGCCGATTTAATTCCAGCTTCTCAAGCATTAGGATTAGGGATGGTGACATGGTCTCCTTTAGGTGGAGGAATGCTCACAGGTAAATATCGTCAGGGTGAAAAAGGCCGTGAAGAAGGTTTTGGCGGCAAGGTTTTTCAGCAAGAAAACTCGATTCAACGTACAGCAATTTTAGATGCAGTGCTTTCAATTGCTGCTGAATTAAATGTATCTGCTGATCAGGTGGCAATTGCTTGGGCAGGTACACATGGAACCATTCCTATTATCGGACCAAAATCTTTACAGCAAGCAGAAAGTAATTTACATGCAATCGATGTTGTATTGTCACCTGATCAAATCCAACTACTCGATTCAGTCAGTCAAATTACAACTTCAGATCAAAAGCGATTACCTATATTAAATATTGATGTAAAGCATAAAGCCATTATTGCTTAAATTTTAGTAACTATAATTAGACATTCTCAATTCTTAGTATTCAAACTGGACTTATAGTTATGGAAGTAAATGACGTTCTCAAAGAATGGGAAGAAACTGAACAGAAAATTCTTAAGCATCTAGGCCCACCAGATTCTGTGCACTTATCAGAGTTAACTCAACGCTCAGGATTAGAAGTTTTTGAGGCTATTTTTTCTGGTGAGCTTCCCTCACCTCCAATTGGAGAAACGCTCGACTATATTCCTGTGCATATGGAATATGGGATTGCAGTCTTTCAAGGCCGGCCACAACGCAAACATTACAATCCATTAGGTAGTGTGCATGGGGGCTGGTTTTGTACTTTACTTGATTCAGCTGTTGCTTGCGCTATTCATACTACACTCCCTGCTGGGAAAGCTTATACCACGCTTGAACTCAAAGTGAATATGGTACGTGCACTAACAGATGCGACCCCTCTTGTACGGGCAGAGGGAAAAATCGTCCATGTCGGACGCCAAACAGCGACTGCTGAAGGACGAATAATAGGCCCTGATGGAAAATTATATGCACATGCGACAACGACATGCCTTATTTTCGATGCTCCTGAAAAAACGTCATAACAAATTTTAAAAACGCAGATTTTTTGATTCAACATCATTATTAAATTTAGAGGTGTAACATGACAGATAAAACTCTTTTTAGTTCCTATCAATTAGGCAACATTGAACTCAACAATCGTATTGTAATGGCTCCACTCACACGCAACCGCGCAGGGAAAGGACTTGTGCCAAGTGAGTTTGCTGCTGATTATTATGCTCAGCGTGCTAGCGCAGGTCTTATTATTACAGAAGCAACCCAAGTTTCTCCACAAGCTCAAGGATATCAAGATACACCTGGGCTATACACGACTGAACAAATTGATGCTTGGCGAAAAGTAACAAATGCCGTACATGCAAAGGGTGGAAAAATCTTTGTTCAATTATGGCATGTTGGGCGAATTTCTCATGTTGATTTGCAACCTAATGGGGCAAGTCCTGTCGCCCCTTCAGCGATTCGGGCAGACACAAAGACTTTTGTAAATAATACATTTACTGAAGTATCTGAACCCCGAGCATTAGAATTATATGAAATTCCCGCCATTATTTCAGATTTCCGCCAAGCGGCAGCAAATGCCATTACTGCTGGATTTGATGGTGTTGAAATTCATGCTGCGAATGGATATTTACTAGAACAATTTATAAAAGATGGTGCCAACCAACGTACTGATATATATGGTGGATCTATCGAAAATCGAGCACGATTATTACTTGAAGTGGTTGAAGCTATAGTCAGTGAAATTGGTGCTAATCGAACAGGTGTCCGTATATCTCCTGTATCTCCTGCTAACGGTATAAGTTGTAGTGATCCTCAACCTCAGTACAATTACATTACTGAACAACTCAATCAACTCGGTATCGTCTATTTGCATGTCGTTGAAGGTGCTACAGGCGGACCACGTAACATAGCACCTTTCGATTACTCTGCTATACGCAACCGTTTTGAGCAGACCTATTTAGCCAATAATGGTTATGATTTAGAACTTGCGAATGATCACCTTGAATCTGACGAAGCTGACCTATTTGCTTTTGGAAAATTATTTATTAGCAATCCTGACTTAGTTGAACGTTTAAAACACGGCCTTCCATTGGCTGAATTAAATCCGGCAACATTGTATGGTGGAGGGGCTGAAGGTTATACCGACTATCCGAATTATAGCGATTAAAATACATACTGACTAATTGAAAAGGGCGTCTCGAGATAGTCATTTGTTATTAATAAATTGTAGTAAGAATTTTCCTGCATTTGTATAAATAATAGATATGTTTTAAGCAAAAAAATAAAGGAGGTGAATCACCTCCTTTTGACTAATTCAAAGCCTGTACCGACTGTTGCAACCGTTGCTAAATATCCTCAATAAAAACATTATATTGTTTAAATTAATCGATTTTTAGCCTCTAACTGACTTAGAATTTAAATAAAAATCATCGACTGTATCCAATTCCTCCTCAGAGTTTAGCTCAAACCTCTGATTGCCATAACCCTGTAAGGCCACTTGATCTAAAGCAGATTGGTTAAAACCACACAGTTTACTCTTCTGATAGATCTGATTTATTGAAATAAATAAATTAAAATTTAACTCAAACCAAAAGTCTTTCTAATACTTTTATCAACTGGGCCACTCGGCATAAATCGACGCAATTTACTTAATAAAGAGGCTTGCCCAGATGGTGTACGGCGCATTTGCCAATCATTGAGTGCCGCTGTAACAATTGTCTCAGCAACACTATCGGGCTGAGGTGCCTGATCAATCTGTTTTAAGATGGCATGAGTAGCTAAGTTGCGCTCATTGTCATATTCAGGAATTTTTGAACTTGCTACGGGTGCATTCTTATCTAAATTGGTTTTAGTAAATGAAGGCTGAACAATTGATACACGAATTCCAAATTGGCGAAGCTCATGATCTAAAGACTCAGATAGCTAAAGGGCAAGAAGCTGAAATGCTTGCAACCTATCAATTAGCCGTCTTACATGCAGCAGAAGATGTAGAAAATTCTTTAACAACCCTGTCCAAACAACAAGAGCAGTTAATCGCTCTTCAAGATGGAGAAAATGCATTAAAGCATGCACAGAAAATTGCTCTAATTGCCTATAAAAAAGGATTAACAGTCGAATAGAAGTATTACAAGCAGATTCAAATGCTTTGCAATTTTCAGATAGAAAGCTTCAAGCACAAACTGATTCAGCCCTTGCCGCCGTAACAGTTTACAAATCTCTGGGTGGCGGCTGGCAACCTGAAAAATTTTAAGACAACCCTATTGCAATTGTAGGCACATAATTCATAAAACGAGAATCTGTTATGCGAGAACAATCCGTACGCCAGTCTTTAAGTACACACGATTTAAATCATGCCATCTTAAACGGCCCAATTCCCCTTGTAGTGGCATTATAAATATAGTTTGCTTTAGACAGCATTTTTTAAACTGCATTCCTTTATCTTCCGAATACAACTTAATGAAGCCAATTCAATCCAAATTTTAATGTGGGTAGGTTGAGGGCTAAAACTACAGATAAAAAATAAGCCCTTGTAAAAACAAGGGCTTATTTAGACATTTGGCGGAAGCGGTGAGATTCGAACTCACGGAGGACTCACACCCTCGTCGGTTTTCAAGACCGGTGCATTAAACCGCTCTGCCACGCTTCCAATGGCGGCTATAATATAAATAAAATTCCATCTTGGCAAATACTTTTCTATATTTTTCTTACCAACCGCTTAAAATAAAAACAAAATTTGTTAATCTGCTGAATTTTCAGGCTTTTCATAACGAATTTCATTCACATACCAGAGTTTTTCACCCGATGGCGTCAGCACCTTTACTTCATCATCTACCTGCTTGCCCAGTAAAGCCCGTGCCATAGGTGAATCAATGGAAATATGCTGTGGATGATGATCATAAATTTCATCTACCCCGACAATACGCAAGGTTTTTTGCTCACCGTCCTCGTTTTCAATATCCACCCAGGCACCAAAATATACTTTGCCCTCTTGCTCAGGTGAAAAATCAATAATTTTGAGCTCTTCTAAACGCTTACCCAAGTAACGGACACGACGGTCAATCTTGCGTAAAATTTGCTTGTTGTATTGGTAATCCGCGTTTTCCGATCGATCCCCTAGACTCGCTGCCCAGTTCACTTTCCGGGTAATTTCTGGTCGCTCTTCGTGCCACAAATATTGTAATTCTGCGACTAATTTGTCATGTCCAGCACGTGTAATTAAGTTAGATTTCATGATGATTTTTGAAGTTTTGCTTACAATTTCTTTACAAGAGTGAGCTATTCTATCCCGTATTTACACACAACTAAAGTTTATAAAATTAATTCTTCAATAAAATTAATTTGTTATGCTACATTTTTCTAAAAATTTTCGTACAAAATTTGACAAGTATATTTTTCAGCCTTATTATGCGCCCATGTTTTTAGTTTGCTTACTTTTTAATCTATGTAGAAATTCTACATGATTCTCCTTTTAATCCTATGTCATTTTGAATGACGTCATGACTGCCCAACCCTTATTGAATTTATCAAACTTGTAAAAGTCTGAGGCCTGTTTGCCTCTGCTTTTAGGGCATAAATTACTTGTAGCGGAGACAACATGCACAGTAGTTCAACTTCTGGGGCGAGGCTTTGCCTTAAACCTTTAACTTCTTCTCTCTCGTTAAAAATTCTTGCATTTAGCACCGTGTTATTTCCATTCCATAGTATCAATGCAAGTAAGTCATTCCAGTACGATGCTGTGGTCAGCGGTAAACAGCTCACCGTGGTTTCAGTTGAAAACCCAACCACAGTATTTAAAGATGGCTCGCACCAGCATGGTTTTGGTTATGACCTGGCACGTAACTATGCCAACAGCTTGAATGTCAAGTTGGTGTTTAAAACCGTACCTGATAATGCCACAGCACTGAAATGGGTTTCACAAGGTAAAGCCAACTTTGCCATGACCACTGCAAATATCAGTGAAATTGAACAAAAGCGTTTAACCTCTTTTTCAGCAACCTGTGGTGATATAAGCAGCCTGCAACAGAATGGTCTAAATACCAGCCTGAACTGGGTCTTTAAACATGCAAATGATCCACTTGCCCAAACTGCAAGTGGCTTTGTCTGTCAGGGCAAACAGTCTGGTGCCATTCGCCAATTGGCATCGTTCTATAATCAGAATGTGGTACAAGAACATTCATGGGATAGTATCCAACGTGACTTAAATCAGCGCATGCCGATTTATAAAGCCAGCTTTAAAAATACCGCAGCAAAATATGATTTAGATTGGCATTTGCTGGCAGCAATTGGTTATCAGGAATCGTATTTAAAACCGAATTCCGTTTCGCCTACTGGTGTTCGCGGATTGATGATGCTGACCAATAGCACTGCAAAAGCCATGGGGGTCAGTAACCGAACCGATCCGGTACAAAGTATTGAAGGCGGTGCGAAATATTACGACCAGATGTTAAGTCGATTTTCAGATGTCCCTTTGCCTGACCGTAACTGGTATGCGCTGGTTGCCTATAATATGGGACCGGGGGCAGTCGAACAGATTCAAAACCGCATTCAGGCTCAAGATAAAAATCCGAACAACTGGGTTAACTTGTATAGTTATTTAGAGCGTAACAAGGCCAGCAATGGTCGTTACCGTCAAGCGGTACAATATGTAACCCGTATTCGTGCCTATCTAGAACATATTAAAACTTCAGAGTTAGTAAATATTTAATATCTTTTAATATCTTCCAGATAAAAAAAGCTTACCCTAGGGTAAGCTTTTTTGTGCTTAAAATAACTTAAGCGATAGTTCTGAAGCAAAAAGCCCTTAAACTGTTTGCTCAAGCACTTTTTTGAATAAATCTTTTTGCTCTTGGCTTGGCTTGGCTGTTTGTAAAGCCATCAATTGTGACATATCGCCTTGAACCTTGATTTTACCAGTCATGAAGGCTTGCATTGCAGCAGCCATATCAAATTCAAGGAACACTTTACGCAGAGTTTCCCCATCCATGTTCAACGTGGTTTTCGCATTTGAAGATAGACCTTTTTTGATTGCACCACCATCAAGAGACAATTCTGTATTGCCTTGAGCATCAGACACCACCAGGTTGATGGCTAAATTTGCAAGTGCAGGTGGCAAGTTTAAATCACCAGCTTGCGCAGTTAATGTTTCTACAGTTGAAAACCAATCATCAGTTAAAAAGGCAGGCATGATCTTTCCTCAATTTATTTGTGCATTTGTGTCGCCTATCCAGACAACATCTTTGTGAAGCTATTTTGCTTGAAGCTTGTTATAGCATGTAAAATTGTTTTCTGCTTAACGTTTTTTGTACGATGCGTTCAATTTTTAAGTTTTTAATACATTTATTAAATAAATCAGATATATAAAGTTATATAAATTAGACACCAATGCTAAAATTGGTGTCTAAAAATGCGCTTAGTCCGCAACAAAACCTAAATTAACCATATTGATCCGTTTGCTTTGCCCTTCTTCTTCAGTTGAACAGCTGCCCGTAAAATCAATTTCACGTTGTGCATCCAAAGCTTCAAAGTCAAACAGTTCACGGTCGGCCAATTGTGAAGGCGATACATTTTGCATGGCACCAAAAATACTGTGTAAACGTTTTGGATACTGCTTATCCCATTCACGCAGCATGTCATTAATCATGGCGCGCTGTAAATTTTCCTGTGAACCGCACAAGTTACATGGAATAATCGGGAACTGGCGCATTTCTGCATATTTAATGATGTCTTTTTCTTCCACATAAGCCAGTGGACGAATCAAGATATTTTTCTTGTCAGATGACAACAGTTTCGGAGGCATGGCTTTTAAGCTGCCGCCATGAAACAGGTTCAGGAAGAAAGTTGCCATAATGTCATCACGGTGATGACCTAAAGCCACTTTGGTCGCGCCAATTTCTTGCGCAAAGCCATATAATGAACCACGACGTAGACGTGAACACACTGCACAGTAGGTTTTACCTTCAGGCGTCAGTTTTTTAGTAATACTATAAGTGTCTTTTTCCAGAATATAATAAGGAATTTTATTTTCCTCTAAATAACGTGGTAAGACATCTTCAGGGAAACCCGGCTGCTTTTGATCCAGGTTTACTGCAACTACATCAAAGTTGATCGGTGCAATGCGTTTAAATTGCAACAAAATATCCAGCAAGGTATAACTGTCTTTACCCCCAGAAATACAGACCATTACCTTGTCGCCATCTTCGATCATTTTAAAATCACGAATGGCATGACCGACTTGACGGCGAAGCTTTTTCAACAAACGGTAATATGCCGAACTAGTGGGCAGTTCTGGTTTGAAATTAAATCCTTGTTCGGACTCAACTGGCGAGTACATAGACGAGATTTACCCATAAATAAAAATACCGCGTAATTTTATCCGATTCAGTCTGAACACGCACCAAAAGAATGTAATTTCTGCAAATTGTTTATTACTACCCTTTTCATCTAAAACTCTCACGTTTATTTTGACCTGACGAGTTCAGTTTTGAGCCACAATGCTTGCCATTTGTACTTTTCCACAGTTGTCCACAAAACCTGTGGATAACTTTGTGGATTTTAAAACACTTGACAAGGTGTCAGACCTGTTATTTAAGGCTTCTATTTAAATTGATCATTTTTTAATCAATTTAAATATTAATTAAAATCAATTATTTATATGTGTCAAGTTATCCTGATTAAAAAAAAAATTAATATTTTTTTTGATTACTATCTCAACAAACGGTACTTGATTTTTACAAACTATTGGTAAAATTAATGGAGTAATACTTTCCATCTTGTTTTTTTTTGTTAAACTCCACTTGTACTGTTTGGAACACATGTTTTCTATTTATAAAAATGAAAAATAACTTTGTAAAAATTGGACTTTATTTTTTGGGGTGTGTAGCAGTTCAATCTGTTGCAACGATCAGCCATGCCGGCCAGACCATTTATCAATTAAAAGATTCGAATGGTACGACCTTGCTCACCAACAAGAAAAATCGTTACAACCATCTTAAAGTCGAGAAAAAAACGTATTACCCAGACAGCAATATCCATAGTTATAGTAACTGGGGTTCATCCGAAGCTTCGGTACTACCGAGTTATAGCCGCAATAAAAATGCTTTCGATTCCATTATTAAACAGGCCGCGTCTCAACATGGCATATCTGAAGGTCTGATTAAAGCAGTCATGCATACTGAATCAGGCTTTAATGTCAATGCGCGCTCACCTGTCGGTGCCCAAGGCCTGATGCAGCTGATGCCTGCGACGGCAAGACGTTTTAATGTTTCAAATGCCTTTGATCCCTATCAAAATATTATGGGTGGAGCAAAATATTTATCCTGGTTAATGAAACGCTTTAACGGCAATACCTCACTGGTTCTGGCCAGTTACAATGCGGGTGAAGGCAATGTAGCCAAATATGGCGGTATTCCACCTTTCAGAGAAACCCAGGACTATGTCAGACGTGTGAGCAGCCGTTTCAGCAACTTATATGCCAATGGCTTGGGTCATAGTTCGAACTCAACAAAATCTGGTTCCGATGGCGGCAAAATTATTGCCCAATCCAACAATGATAAATCCGCTTCATCACATGCAGCCCGTCGTTATAGTTCACAGCGTCAAATTATCATGGCATCCGATGGCAGTTTCACCGATGCCCCCGGCTCGTATGCCACGGCACATGCAACAGCTTCCGCAAGAATTTCAATTGTTGACAATTAAATTGTTTTAGAAACTGCGCCATTATCGAGTTTTCTTAATTTTTCCTTGAATTTTTAAGACTTACACCTCATATTTAGAAAGATGATTTTTGATTTATAAATCAGATTATTTTTTTATTATAAGAGGATTTTCCCAATGATGCGGATTGGTTTGTTCTTGCTAACCAACCTCGCGGTACTGGTAGTAGCTGGCATTATCTTGTCACTCTTCGGTGTCGGTAGTTACCATGGCGCGGGTGGCTTAAATCTAGGCAACCTGATGGTCATCTGTTTTGTCTTTGGTATGGTTGGCTCTCTCATTTCGTTGTTTATGTCGAAATGGATGGCAAAAAAATCTACCGGGACAGAGTTGATCGACCCCAATGCTCCGCGTAACCAGGCTGAAGCATGGTTATTACAAGAAATTGCGCAATTATCGCAACGTGCCGGCATTAACATGCCAGAAGTGGGTATTTTCCCATCTTATCAGTCCAATGCTTTCGCTACAGGCTGGAATAAAAACGATGCATTGGTTGCCGTTTCAACAGGCTTGCTCGAACGCATGAATAAAGACGAACTTCGTGCGGTGCTTGCGCACGAAATTGGTCACGTTGCCAATGGTGATATGGTCACGCTTGCCTTGATTCAAGGTGTAGTCAACGCCTTTGTCATGTTCTTTGCACGTGTGGTCGGTGACTTTATTGACCGTAATGTATTTGGTCGCGAAGATGGTGAAGCACCAGGCCTGGCTTATTTTGCCATTACCATGGTACTGGATATCGTGTTTGGTATTCTGGCCTCAGCGATTGTCATGTGGTTCTCTCGTCACCGTGAATACCGTGCTGATGAAGCGGGTGCACGTTTAGCCGGTAAACAGGCGATGATTTCTGCGTTACTGCGTTTACAGGCAGAATCAGAATTGCCAGATCAAATGCCGAAAGAAATGAAAGCTTTCTCTATTGCAGAAGGCAAAGAACAAGGTTTCAGCTTGGCTGCATTGTTCCAGACCCACCCTAGTATTGAACAACGTGTGGCTGCATTACAACAGTTAAATTGCCCATAATCTGTTTAGATAGACGGGATATAAAAAGCCTCCATGATGGAGGCTTTTTTGTGGCTAGATCCGCTAATAGACGGTCATTGAAATCAATGATTCACGCCACTTATGAGCGCTATATTGACAGCAATATCGTCGATTGATTGATCTTGCATGACCTTAAATATTCAGTGATTGCCACCATTGCCATAACCAGCCAAGTCCCAGCCATATGGCCATAATTAATAAAATGATAACAATAACGCCCAATAAGTCAGGAAGGTGCAGCCAGATCCAGGCCACGACAGGATTCCGCCAAAATGCAGAAGACTGCTGCTTCTGTTCCAGTCGTTCATGCAAAAAGGGATGGGTGACATGTGACTCACTACGAATCTGATATTCCTCACGAATATGATCATGCACAATGGCTAAGGCTTTACGACTAGGACGAATAAAAACGTCAAAAATCGTTCCAGCAACGGGAATAAAACCGACCACCGCATCCATCATAGCCAATCTCAGCACTGGAGTCAGTTTGCTTTGCGGTACACCAATTTGCTTGGCTTTATAAATGGCATAACAGGTCAATACAAAACCGGCAACATCGCCAGCCACAGGAATGGTACTTAAGGCAGCATCTGCCCCCACACCTTGTTTGGTGAATGGAATCCGTACAACCGAATCCATCATATTCGCGAACTTGGCTAAATCGCGTTCCAAACGTACGACTTCCTGTTGGCTCAATTTTTTTTGTTGTTGCTCTGGCATTGCCACATTCCAAAAAAATAATGATCTAAATAATCGAGATTACATCATGTCTTTTCTACATGCTGTGTATAGATATGATTAATGTAGTGAAAGCCGGCTGAAATCAAGCTACCTCAGCCTAATTTGACTGAGACATTTACAAAGATATCTTAACTATTGAACAGTCTTATATAACAAGAAAATCCTTCAATATTCTCTTTTCGCTAAAGGAATATTGAAGGATAGAACTAATCAGATTATGTTTTCGGTTTGGTTTTCAACAGGGTACGAATCAGCACATACATAAAGGGAATAAAAATCAGCACCAAAACGGTCGCAAACATCACTCCACCTAATACGCTCACCCCGATTTCCTGACGGCTAGCAGCCCCTGCACCAAAGGCAAATACCAACGGAATTACCCCTGCACCAAAGGCCAGAGAAGTCATCAGAATTGGGCGTAAACGCAGACTGGCCCCTTCCAGTGCAGCCTCAATCACACTGCGACCTTGTTGCTCGGCAAGTGCGGCAAACTCGACAATTAAAATGGCATTTTTACAGGACAAACCCATTGTGGTGAGCAAAGCAATCTGGAAATAAATGTCGTTTGGAAAACCGGCAAAATAACTGAACAGGATATTGCCGCCAATCCCCAAAGGAATGGCACTTAATACCGTCGTAGGAATAGACCAGCTTTCGTACAGTGCCGCCAGACATAGGAAAATAAAGCCGATTGACAGCACATACAGCAATAAAGCCTGATTACTGGACTGTTTTTCTTCATAGGACAAACCGCTCCATGCCACGTCTATCCCCGGGTGCTGTGCCACCAGTTGCTCAACATCCCCCATTGCCACGCCCGAGCTGGCATCCTTGGCAGTATCCGCTTCCATTTGTAGGGCGGTATAGCCCATATAACGGTTTACCACATCTGGCCCGCCACTCCAGCTGACCGTGGCAAAATTGCTAAAAGACACCATCTGATTCAAGTCATTGCGCACATACCAATATTGCAGGTCTTCAGGTTTAGAACGGAATTCGGCATCGCCCTGCATCATCACCCGTTTAATCCGGCCGCGATCAATAAAATCATTGATATAGCTGCCACCCCATGCACTCGCCAAGGTACTGTTAATGGCGGTTTGTGACAGTCCATTGGCCATCGCCAGTTTCTGGTCAATATTGACCTTCAAACCGGCTTTATCAGGATTTGAACGCTTATCCAGATTTTCAAAAGTGCTGTATTGTTTTGCCTGCTGCTGCAATTGCTTAAACTGGCTATCCAGATAGGCACGACCTTGACCATTGATATCACGAATCCAGAAATCCAGCCCGTCAGTCTGGCCTAAACCACTGACCGAAGCCGGCATCGTCACATTAATCTGTGCATTCGGATTCTTTTTAAAATGCTTTAAGGCGCGTTCCCGAATCGCTTGGGCTGAATTTTCTTTGCCAGAACGCTCATCCCAAGGCTTTAAGGCAATAAAACCCTGACCTAAGTTTTGTCCCGTTCCCGCCATATTACGACCATAACGCACCATCACAAGATTTACATTCTGTTTTTCATTTTGCAAAAAATACTGTCTAATCTGCTCACCAATTTCGGAACTTTTCGACATCGGTGCACCATCTGCCAGCTTAAACTGCACATTGAGAATGCCCTGATCTTCACTGGGAATAAAACTGGTCGGCAAGGCCCGATAAAACAAGGCAAAAACACTGATCAGTGCAGCAAACAGTAGCAAACAAATGGCTTTATGCTGCAAAGTCAAAGTCGATAATTGAAGATAGCGCCTTTTTAAGCCATCCAAGTTTTGATTGAACCAAACCGCCCATCGGGCAGGCTGTGGATTCGGCTTTAAAATCAGAGCGCATAAAGCTGGCGTTAAAATCAGGGCAACAGCCAGCGATAAAGCCATAGCGACAACTAAAGTAATGGAAAACTGGCGGTAAATTACCCCGGTTGAACCACCAAAAAATGCCATGGGAATAAACACCGCTGTCAGTACCAGCGTGATCCCCACCAATGCCCCACTAATTTCCTGCATGGATTCAAGTGATGCCTTCTGAGCCGTCAGGTTTTTCTCATGCATCAGCCGCTCAATATTTTCCACCACCACAATGGCATCATCCACCAGCAGCCCAATCGCCAGGACCAGAGCAAAAAGGGTGAGCGTATTGATACTCAAGCCAAGCACATACAATATCGCCATCGTGCCCAGCAGGACCACCGGTACGGTAATTGCTGGAATCAGCGTCGCGCGCCAGTTTTGCAGGAACAGGAACATCACCACAATCACCAGCAACACGGCCTCCACCAGGGTTTTCACCACTTCTTTAATGGATTCTTTGACAAATGGCGTATTATCACGCGGATAAACCAGCTTATAGCCTTCAGGAAGCTGCTTCGAAATCTGCTCCACTTCAGCCTGAATCAGTGCTGAAGTCGCCAGGGCATTGGCACCGGAAGCCAGCGAAATACCTATCCCGGCAGAAGGAAAGCCGTTGATGGTATTCATGGATTGATAATTT
Source organism: Acinetobacter sp. YH01018 (assembly GCF_013420295.1). Lineage (NCBI taxonomy): Bacteria > Pseudomonadati > Pseudomonadota > Gammaproteobacteria > Moraxellales > Moraxellaceae > Acinetobacter > Acinetobacter sp. YH01018. The sequence continues at coordinate 9,531 of NZ_VOYL01000027.1, read as the reverse complement.
TCTGCCCCCAGTTCAATTCGGGCGACATCTTTTAAATAAATAAAGCTGCCATCACGCGCAGATTTGACAATGATATTTTCAAATTCCGGCACCGTTTTTAAACGTGAACCAGAAGTGACTTTGGCATTTAAATACTGGTCTGCTACTGTCGGTAAATCACCCACCGCCCCTGCTGCAACCTGGGTATTTTGCGCTTCAATAGCGGCGCGGATATCACTCGGCATTAAATTGTATTGTTTTAATTTTAACGGGTTTAGCCAGATGCGCATGGCATATTGCGAACCAAAGACATCAACCTCCCCCACACCATCTATACGTGCCAGATCTTCTTCCAGGTGGGTCTGCATGTAGTCGGATAAGGCAATGCTGTCACTTTTTCCCGAAGCATCATATAGGCCAATGACCATGTGCGTGTCACCCAGTGACTTGAATACATTCACTCCCTGACGTTGCACTTCATCCGGTAAACGGTTCAGCACGCCATTAATTGCATTTTGTACCTGGACTTGTGCAGTATCGGGATCGGTCCCATTTTCAAAACTGATGTTAATGCGACTGCGCCCGGATGAATCACTGCTGGAACTAAAATACAGCAAATGATCAATGCCTTTAATTTGCTGTTCCAGTACCTGGGTGACACTTTCTTCCACCGTTTCTGCTGAAGCACCATTGTAGCTGGCACTGACGCTAATCCGTGGCGGGGCGATGTCCGGAAAGCGCTCTACCGGTAAATTCAGCGTTGCAAAAACCCCAAAAGCCATCAGGATAATGGCTAAAACACCTGCAAAAATCGGTCGATGAATAAAAAATCTAGACAGCATATATCCTGGTCACTTAAGTGCTAAGGGATAAAAAAATTCAACTCGATCATTGAATAACTAAAATGATTGATCTGATCTTGATCATCAATGACAAAACTATAAAAGCCAATCATATTTAACAGAAAAATAAGACTTTGCCTTAAATAAGGAGAAAATGTGAAGGAATTTTCTTTATTAAATTACCACGGCTTTTAAAGCAAGCTTAGGACATATTTTTTACTATTGCATTTCAATATTTTAATTAAGTTAATGTAATTAATTTTTGCTTAAGCAAAACCCAATATGATGGTGCAAATTATTGAATATTTAAGTGCAATGAACTCTTATTCCCCCTTTAAAGGTAAAACCGGTGTTAAGCGTGTATTGAATGCAACCCAGTATTCTCTTGCTGGTTTTAAATCTGCATTTATCCATGAAGCTGCTTTTCGTCAAATCGTCCTGATCAATGTCGTACTCATTCCGAGCAGTTTTTTTCTTGATGTGACCGCGGTTGAACAGGCGCTCATGGTTGCTGTCTGCTTACTGGCTTTGATTGTGGAATTATTGAATTCAGCGATTGAAGCCGTGGTCGATCGTATTTCTTTGGACAAACATCCACTTTCAAAAAATGCCAAAGACATGGGCAGTGCTGCACAGTTTGTAGCCCTTGGCATCATCTTCTTTGTCTGGCTGATTATTTTAATCAAGTAATCATTTTACGGCTTTCATCTTTATCAATTTTCAAAAAGCACCTTTTATCAGGTGCTTTTTTTATATCTCATTCTAAACTTTCTTTAAGATATAAAAAAACCCGGCTTGCGCCGGGTTTTTTGAATCAGTTCAATGCTTAGTGAGCAGAGAATTGGTTCATAGTGTTTTTAGAGTCATCACCAGCTTTAAGGGCATTGTCACCAGCGAAGATTTCTTTGTGGTCGTCACCGATGTCAGAACCCGCCATTGCTTGGTGTTTCACACAAGCGATGGTACCGCGGATTTCTTTACGTTGTACGCCAGCAACATAAGCCAACATACCTTCAGAACCGAAGTAACCTTGAGCAAGCTCGTGAGTAGAAAGAGCAGCTGTGTGGTAAGTCGGAAGTGTGATCAAGTGGTGGAACACACCTGCTTCACGAGAAGCATCTGCCTGGAATGTACGAACTTTTTCGTCAGCTTCAGCAGCTAATTCAGTAGCATCGTACTCAGCGCTCATTAATTTAGCACGGTCGTAAGCAGAAACGTCTTTACCTTCAGCAACCCAACGGTCGTAAGCTTGTTGACGGAAGTTTAAAGTCCAGTTGAACGATGGTGAGTTGTTATAAACAAGTTTCGCATTTGGAACAACTTCTTTAACACGGTTCACCATGTGAGCGATTTCGTCAACGTTTGGAGTTGCAGTTTCGATCCAAAGCAGGTCAGCACCGTTTTGTAGGCTAGTTACACAGTCAAGTACAACGCGGTCGATTTGAGTGCCTTCGCGGAACTGGTACAAACCAGATGCTAAACGTTTAGGACGGTGAAGTTTACCATCACGTTTGATCAGGATTTCGTCTTCTTGCGCTTCTGAAATGTCAATTTCAGTTGTGTCTAAGTAGCTGATGTATTGAGAAGCGATGTCGCCTGGCTCTTTAACCACTGGGATTTTTTGAGTCAAGTCAGCGCCTTCAGAGTCAGTACGTGCAACGATGATACCGTCGTCAAGACCCATTTCTAAGAATGCATAGCGAAGTGCGTGGATTTTCGCGATGAAGTCTTCGTGTGGAACTGTTACTTTACCAGCTTGGTGACCACATTGTTTAGCATCAGAAACCTGGTTTTCGATTTGTAGTGCACAAGCACCCGCTTCGATCATTTTCTTAGCAAGTAAGTAAGTCGCTTCTTCGTTACCGAAACCAGCATCGATGTCCGCAATAATTGGCACAACGTGAGTTTGGAAACCGTCGATTTGAGCAGTGATTTCAGCAGCTTTAGCAGTGTCACCAGCATCTTGAGCTTTTTTAAGTGCGCGGAACAAATCGTTTAATTCTTTCGCATCAGCTTGACGCAAGAATGTATAGATTTCTTCGATCAATGCAGGAACAGAAGTTTTTTCGTGCATAGATTGGTCAGGAAGTGGACCGAATTCTGAACGAAGAGCTGCAACCATCCAGCCAGAAAGGTAGATATAACGGCGTTCAGTCGTACCGAAGTATTTTTTGTTCGCAATCATTTTTTGTTGTGCGATGAAACCGTGCCAGCAACCTAATGATTGAGTATATTTGCTAGAGTCAGCATCATAAGCAGCCATATCACGACGCATAATCGCAGCTGTATATTTAGCAATGTCTAAACCAGTTTTGAAACGGTTTTGCATTTGCATACGTGCAGCGTCTTCAGCACTGATGTCTGCCCAAGTGTTGCCGAATTTCGCTTTTAATTCGCGGATTGCATCAATCGCTGTTTGGTATGTAGTCATGATATTTTCCTGTAATAATATTAGGATTTCATCAAGCGAAGGCTAAAATCACACTCATATTATTTGTTCAGATTTAGAGCGCTTCGTTAAGATGAACACAGATTAGATTGAGTTAAAAAATTAATCCAATATTCTCGATTAATTCCCAGTATTTATTTAAAAAATATGTAGATCAAAGTCTTATTATATTTATGTTTCAAAATCTTAAATTATTGTTTTAATTAACTTTATTTTAATTACTCAAAATCATTTTTTGCTTACAAAGTGTTCACAATGCCGTTTTTTTCTTCATTAGACTTAAGTCGTGCTTTGAAATGAAAAAGCTTGACCAGCTACTTTTTTAGTCATTTATGTAAATTTTTAATCAAAATCATCAAAATATGACTGTATTTTATTTCTTCTATTTTCTTTTTATAGCTCACTCAATAAAGGCCTTTATTTGCTATTAAAATCTGCGAATTTTTCTCTCTGATTCATTTAACTTTACTTCAATAAGCATGGCGTTTACCCTCGTTAATTCATTCATTAATTCATTTTATCTATATAAAATTCCACGATTATCCCGTCTCTTTTTTCATCAATATTCCTACACAAGCCTTGTCGCTTATGGCATAATCGAAATAATTTCATGAGCTTATTTTCGGTATTTCTTGTATGAATCTGGAGCGGGTCGATCTCAATCTATTAATATATCTTGATGTACTGCTTCGCGAAAAAAATGTCACGCGTGCTGCAGAACAATTGGGTGTAACCCAACCTGCCATGAGTAACATTTTGCGTCGTTTACGCAATTTATTTAATGATCCGCTGTTAATTCGTTCTTCTGAAGGAATGACCCCCACAGAACGTGCTTTGGAATTACAGCCGCGTATCCGTGATGCCTTGTCTGATCTTTCAATGATTCTGGAACCGCGTACCGAGTTCCGTCCTTATACATCGAATCGTGTTTTCCGCATTATGACCTCGGACTATGCTGAAGCGACTTTAGTACCACGTTTGGTTAAAGCCTTACGCTCCGAAGCACCCAATGTGGTACTGGACTTTTTAACCCCCAGTGACGTGTCCTACCGTGACATGGAACAAGGCAAAGTCGATCTGGCGATTAACCGTTTCAATGAAATTCCGCAAAGTTTCCACCAGGTTCTGGTCTGGCGAGACAGCTTTTCCTGTCTGCTCAATAGCAAGCATCCTGCTGCGGGAAATTTAAACCTTAAAAGTTATTTAGATGCACAGCATATCTGGGTCTCTAAAACAGGGATGGGTGTTGGCTTTGGCGTGAACCCAGAAAAACAGGCGGGTTTGGGCTGGATTGATCAGGCTTTGGAACGTATTGGTCAAAAGCGTAAAATTTCAGTCTTTACCCGTCACTATCAAATGCCCGGGTTATTGGCTGCCAATGTTGACCTCGTTGCGACTTTGCCAACACGCATTGCACGTTTACAGGCTAAAAACCAGAACCTACTGATGAAAGACCCACCCTTCTACATTCCCGAGTTTGAATTGAAGATGGCATGGTGTCCGTTATTGCATCATCACCCGGCACATCGCTGGTTGCGCCAGCTCATTCTGTATGTTGCACGCCAAATGATTGAAGAAGAAAATCGTGAGTTTTTAATGAATAATTCTCAATTTTCACATTATTAAGCGCAATTTTTCTTAAATTCTTCTTTTTTAAGCTTATACTGTATTTAGTCAGGTAGTTATTTCATTACTACCTGACCTTCTTTTATGTTAAAAATATTCATAATAATGATGATCCACAGGTGGATTTGTGAGCCTCTTTCAAAATATCGTCATCATCATCATCCTCATTGCGGGTGCGGGATTCTTATCGCTCACCGAAATTGCCCTAGCGGGTGCACGTAAAGTTAAACTAAAAATACTGGCTGAATCAGGGGATGAACGTGCTCAGCAAGTATTGGATTTACAGGAAAATTCAGCAGACTTTTTTGCAGCTTCACAAATCGGTTTAAATGCTGTTGCTATTCTTGGCGGTATTTTAGGTGAAGGTGCTTTCCGTCCTTATTTTCTCGAGCTAGTTTCACGTTTCTATACGGGTGCGTGGGCTGAAACGATCGGTTTTGCCTTGTCTTTTACTTTAGTCACGTCATTATTCATTCTGTTTGCAGACTTGATGCCAAAACGTCTGGCCATGATTGCACCGGAAAAAATTGCTGTGTCTGTGATCAACCCGATTCAAATTTTTATTAGCGTATGTCGTCCACTGGCCTGGTTCATTAATGCCATTGCCAATCTGTTATTTCGCCTGTTCAAGGTCAATACCACCCGTGAAGACAACATCACCTTTGATGATATTTCTGCTGTCATGGATGCAGGTGCACAGGCAGGTGTATTACAGAAACAGGAACATCACTTTATTGAAAACGTGTTTGAACTTGAAGAACGTAATGTTCCTTCGAGTATGACAACTCGTGAAAATGTCATCTATTTCACTTTGAAAGAATCTGAAGCCAGTATCCGGCAAAAACTGGCTGAATATCCGTATTCCAAGTTTTTAGTGTGTAGTGAAAACATTGATGATGTGATTGGTTATGTTGATGCTAAAGATATTCTGGTGCGTATTCTGAATAACCAGTCTTTACTGCAACTCAATGAAAGTACCATTCGTAATGTATTGACCATTCCAGATACTTTGACTTTATCTGAATTACTGGACCGTTTCCGTTCCACCAAAGAAAAGTTTGCTGTGGTAATTAACGAATATGCCTTGGTAGTTGGCGTGATTACCTTGTCTGATATTATGATTACCGTCATGGGTGACTGGGTCACGCCAATTGAAGCAGATCAGCAAATTATCAAACGTGACAACAATTCCTGGCTGATTGATGGTAGCACGCCAATTGAGGACCTGAAACATGCCCTTGAAATTGATGAAATGCCGGATGAAGAAAATTATGAAACGCTTGCCGGTTTCATGATGTACCGTCTACGCAAAATTCCACGCCCTGCCGATACAGTGATCTATGGTAACTATAAATTTGAAGTGGTGGATGTTGACCATTTTAAAATTGACCAGCTCCTGGTCACACGACTTCTAAAGGAAGCGGAAAATAATCATCCTGAAGAATCAGAATAATCTGATTCTTCTTTTTTTAAACTTATAATAATAAAAAGGTACGCTGATGAATTTATCTGCTTTGCTGGCCTGTCTCAGTTTTTATTCGGGAATTTATCTGCTCTATTTCTTTTTTGCTCGACAACAAAATTCAGTTTTTTTACTGACAGGAATGGGTTTGCTGCTACTAAGTGTTATTTTAATTCCCTATCCGCATGAACGCAGATGGCGCGGCTTTAATTCTACCTTGACTTGGGGTCAGTATTTTTACTGGCCATTCCTGAGCTGGTGGAGAGTGTTTATTCTTCCAATCAACTGGCTGCTCTCTCTCATTTACCAGGATTAAAAAAGCACCTCATGGATGCTTTTTTAACGAAATACTTAGTACTTGCTGATCAGTTCATCCAGTACCGCCTGATAGTGAATAGTAATGTCATCTTCCAGAATCTTGTAAGCGTTGTCGAACTGTACCATTGGCCAGCCTTCTTTCCAGAACGGGAAAATATTATGCAAGTCGTGAGTCACAGTCGCATCTTCACGGGTAATGGCCTGTGCAATTTGTGATAAAACCTGTGCTGTTTCGGCACCATCAATAGCTAAGTAATCAATGCCGTGCGCTTTTAAAATACGAATACGGTCTTTTTTATAACGAATTTTTTTACTTTGCGCTTCATTTAAATGTAGGGCCAAAGTGACAGCTTCAACAAACTTGCTTTCAAAACTGACATTTAAAGCAACCAAGGCATTTTTATGTGCCTCTTGACGACCAGCTTTACCACCATTATGGATCATCTCATTCGCTTCAGTATTTAGCACATCGCTTTTCATGGACTGTAAAATGTCTAAAATTTCGATATCGCTTAAAGATTCAGGAGATTGATCAGTCATGAACTGTCCTTGGACAAAAATAAGAAAGGGCTATTTTCGCATAATTCCTCACTGAATACAGGAATAAAATTAAGCTCCCGAGTCGATTCATCATTTAGCGGTTTAAAACATGACCCTAAGATTAAGTAAATTGGCGCAATACATCTCAGCCATTATGAATATGCTAAAAACTCATGCCTGCATGTGAAATAAATAGAGCTTAGCCTTGAAATAAGGAATCTGTAATTTTCTGATTTTTCTCTGTTAAATGCTTTCAAATCCTTTATATTAGCTCTAATTTTTATGTTTCTTTAATTCTTATGATCAGTAATAAACAAACGGCAATTTTTTTAAATCAATTGCGGGAACAGTACCCGGCAGCATTTAAAAGAAATTATTTGTTTTACAGCATGATCAAAACTAAAGGAATTTTAGATGAACTGAAGGAGCTAATTCCCTGGGTTCTGGCCGCAATGATTTTTATCTCGCTTTCGATGAGTTTGGGTCATTTCATTGCTAGCCAATTTCCGCAATTCAATGCTTTTCGTGCCCAAGGCATTGCTGTGTTAGCCATTATGTTGTTGTTTATGCTTTATACGCCCGTGGTCATCAAACAGATCAAACATAGCTCTACTTCTTTATATCAGCAACTTCGCCATACTCCGGTTAAACTTGCTGTACTCATTGTGCTACAAGCCATCAATATCGCTTATATTGAAAGTACGGTTTTACAAATTATTCTTTTTTTCTTTGCCTTGAGTTTTGGTTTTGTTCGTTTTTATAAAGAAAATATGTTCCGTGAAAGTACACAAAACGAGCAATATTTTTATCTGCAAGAAACCCGCCGCATTTGTTTTTGGGCCTATAAGCAGGTGTTAAAGATTCAGTTAAAAAGCCTATTCATGAGAAAAAACTCAGCTGCCCTTCATAGACTACAACAACAAGAAAAACAGTTTATCGATTTGCATATACAGCTGATTCGTTATGAAAATGAACTGTGCAAAACACACAAGCATATAGATGTCGAAACCTATCTGGATAGCTTGATGTAGATGACATAACCATTTTAAGAGGAAAAGTTTAGTCAAAGCCCTATTTTATAGCGATAAGCACATGAATTGATTGAAAAGAAAGCAAATACATGGAAAGACACTTGCCAAGTTTTATTTCCTCCACTATTATGGCGCACATGCCCGAGTGGTGAAATCGGTAGACACAGGGGATTTAAAATCCCCCGCCCACAAAGCGTGCCAGTTCGAGTCTGGCCTCGGGCACCATTTTAATATGTATTAAAGTGGTGCGATAAAAGATCCAGCGATAAGCTGGTTTTTTTATGCCTGAATAATTTAATTATCGTAAACCAATAAAAAAGACAAAATAAAAATGAAGCGAAATAAAATGTATTACCTACTGTATATCAGCCTGTTCATATTGATGAACGCAAGTTTGACTCACGCAATAGTAGCGGTTGAAAACTCACAGAGCCAAAAGGTTTATGATTTATTTTCTGGTACCGTTGAGGAAAATCAGGGACAGCTTGTTTTAAATGATTGTACTTTAGCTAAATATTCCTATCCCCTACATTTTAATCACCCGGAAGATGAAAAGCAGATTAGAAGCTTACTGCGACAAGAGCCGTACTTCTGGCTTAATCTCAGAACAAGAGCCTATAGTGAAACCGAGAAATTTCATTTGATAGTAGACGAGATAGCAGAAATTCATATACAGGCAAGTTGCCATCTAAGCGATCTTTTTCCTCCTCCGGCTAAGCCTTAAATATAAAAGGACAAACAGAGAGTGACTTACCACTCTCTATTCGATACCAGCTCTTCCATTTCAATATCCATATAACCGTTATCTTGCACCACCATCATCATGGCTTCAGCAATATAATCGGCTGCCGTATCATCCAAGGAAGAATCCAAATCCTCAAATTGCGGTTTCATCTTATTGATTAGAACCACAGTTTCAGCAGCAAAATGATAAATTTCTACTTCAGATAAATCAGGCTTAGCCACCTTCTTTGCAAACTGTTTTATGGCCTGCTTGACTTCAGCCACAAGAATATCGGGATAATATTCATCATCAAACATCGGGAGAAGTAAATCTTCAAACATACAACACTCAAAAAAGACATGCATTAAAGCGAGCTTGTATAACACAAAGCAACAAAATTACCAAACGCTACAATAAAAAAGGTGATTTCCCCCCATTGCTGTCCCACAATTTTTCACAAGAGGAAGCTCATTTGAGCTTCCTCTTGTTTTATGGGTATTTTATCGGGTGAAAATAAAGCTTTTAAAGTTCTTCTTTCAAACAAATTCACTTGAATTATT
>NZ_VOYL01000026.1:0-39278 GCF_013420295.1 Acinetobacter sp. YH01018 | reverse complement strand
AGACCTTTAGCCAATTCGGCAGCCATACTTTTGATTGTTGCTTCATCCATGTGAAGTACCTTTTGTAATTATCCTCTGAAGGATAAATGAAAATTAAGTACTTACACAAAATTTAGAACAGTCCCTAATTTTATCATAGTACATTGCTTCAAAATCAAAAGGTGACACATAACCTAGTGCACTATGTACACGCTTTTTATTGAACCAATCTACCCAGTTTAGTGTCGCAAGTTGTACATCCGCTAAACCTTGCCAATCCGCTTTTAAATATTCAATCACCTCTGTTTTGTATAAGCCATTCACCGTTTCAGCCAAAGCATTATCGTATGAATCACCGGTCGTACCGACTGATGCTCGTAAATTTGCTGCTTCTAAACGATTGCTGGCACACAACTTGATGAAGCTCAATCTACTCTAGATCAATATTTACGGAAATTGATTCTTTATAGTTTATTGGGCATTGTCATGGCAAGCCTGCTCGGACGTTGGGTGGGTCTGTACTTACTCAAATCTTTAAATAATTTGATTGAGCAAACACATAAAATTCAGGGCACTCACCCACATCAGCGAATCGAAACTAAAAGTACTACCGTTGAAGTTGAGCAACTCCGTTCAGCAATGAATGCGATGTTAGAAAAAATTCAAATTAATTATGATCAATTGGCCCGGTTTTCCGAAGATATTGCCCATGAACTAAGAACCCCCTTAAATAATTTAATGGGTCAAACACAAATTATGCTCATGCAATCTCGATCACCCCAAGAACTGGAGCAGCTTTTATATTCTCATCTTGAGGAATATGAACGACTCAGTAAGATGATAAACAATATGTTGTTCATCGCTCGTTCTGAACACAGCGATTATATTATTGATAAAGAAAATATTGATTTATCCAACCTTATTTTAGAATTGGTGCATTATTTTGAATTCTTAGCTGAAGATAGACAAATGAAATTTGTTTTGGAGTTAGAACAAGGAATTCAAATATATGGTAATGAAGATTTATTAAAAAGAGCGCTATCTAATCTTCTAATCAATGCCATTGATTATGGATTCGAAAACCAAGACATTGTAATTACAACAAAATCTACAGCAGACTATGTCGATATTGAAGTGTTAACTAAAAATATTTTTATTGATAAACAGCATTTGAATCATTTATTTGAGCGTTTCTATCAAATTGATAGTAGTCGACATTCCAAAGCAAAAACTGGTGGTTTAGGGCTATCAATAGTTAAATCCATCATGATGTTACATAATGGGGAAGCAAATGTACATAATAGTCAACAAGGGGTTGTCTTTCGTTTAAGGATTAAATATTAAGCGATTATTGAAAAATTATAAAAATAAGAATTTGATCTTGTGGATGTTTTAGACCATCTAAAATTAACTTGAATCTCTTATTCTTGTTCCTAATCTACTAGTCACTCCTGTTGCTAGTAGACTACTACTTTAATTAAAATTAGGTATTTCACTCACTGGATATATTAATGTTAATGGATTTGATGTTAATGAAATAAAGCCGAAACGCTGATAAAACTCCATCGCTTTTTGATCTTTGGCATGTATGACAACAAAATTAACACCAATAATTTGAGCAACTTTTGAAACTTGTTTAAGAGCATGTGCTAAAAGCACTTTTCCAATTCCTCGCCCCTGAATTGGTTGATCAACGGCAAAGCGACCTACAACCACACAAGGGAGTGGATAACGAGGTAATCGTTTAGTGAGAACAGCATCAACTACATCGAATCCTATAGAGGCACTTGATAGACAATAAAATCCTTTCACCTGTGTATCATTGTCATCAATCGCTACATACGTTTTACTTGTTCCTGATTTCTGATGTTGGGATGCGTATTGTTTTATGAACTTATTTAAATCATCTTGCCCACAATTAAATGATTTTTTTTGATGATGGGCTTGTAAAACCTCAATCTTCATCCAATAAACTCATTAAATTTTTCATCTCATCATTTGCAGGGCGTGGGTTTTCAAGCATGTTCATTAACATATCACGATCAGCATTATTCACTTTTAACTCATGATTAGATTTAAGTAATTCTTTTGCTCGTTCAAATGAGGATTGGATCATAAAGGAACTCACACTGAGACCCAATAAATTCGCAGCTTGTTCAATCACATTTTTTGCATCTACTGTTGACCGAACATTGATTCTTTCTGTTGCTAAGTTAGCCATATTTTTTACCAATAAGTACATCAGTTTGATGTACAAATTATAGCAGATTAAGGTAGTGCTTCAAGATTCAAATTTACATATTTTGTTTTGAAATATTTGAATGGAAAATCAGTGGGCTACTATGAACCAAAAATGAGTAGAATTTAGTCCTACCCTTGGTTCGGGGGATTTTTTCTGACATCTCGTAATTATTAATATAGAGTCAAATTTGAAGGCTGATATAAGCTTAAGCTTTGTGCATATGTAAAAAAATCATCATTCCTGAAATTAAAAACATCAATATTATTATTACAGAACTATATAATCGCATTCATTTACTGGTCAAATTTATCGGCCAATTAGATTAACTTTGTTTGGTTATAATTACAATAAAATATATAAATCAGTCAGATAACTAGATTTTTAATAAGATAATTAAATATACATATAAAAAAACTTGATTATTCCTGTTTTTAGGGTATAGTTAACTCAACTAGAAAAAAGTCTTGTTTCATTAAATCTCTCTTAAGTATCGTCGTTTTATTCATAATTCTTCGTTTTTTTCAGATTTTAAGTTTCATTATTTATTATTTTCAAAGTTATATTCAGTCACTAAAATGACTAAAAATTATTAAAAAATCAGTAGGATTTATTATGTCAAACTCAAATGTTGTTAAAGGTACCGTTAAGTGGTTCAATGAAACTAAAGGTTTTGGTTTTATTCAACCAGAATCAGGTCCAGATGTTTTTGCGCACTTCAGCGAAATTGCCAACTCAGGTTTTAAAACCTTATTTGAAGGCCAACAAGTTGAATTTAGTATTGCTCAGGGTCAAAAAGGCCCGAATGCAGTCAATATTGTTGCCATATAAGCACTAATACGAGTTGAAAAAGCACTACTCAGTGCTTTTTTAATTTTAAAGAAAAAGTTGTTTTTCCATATTGGAAAAAAAATCATAAAAATAGGATACAAATTGTTAAAAGTTAATGAATTAATTGCAAAATCTAAAAATGGTACTGAAATTATCGTTTCTTTAATTCCTTTAAATAAAATGCAGAATACACGTCAAGGTTTTAAAGAAATTGAAGTGGGTAAAAGAGTTTTGCTGGAATCGGGAATTGAGGTAGATTTAAATTTAGATGGTCGTACATTTTATACGTCTTTAAATCAATTATTTAAGCTAAATCAAAAAGTTATTTAAAAAATAATATATTGCTTAATTAATTGAATAGCCGCTCTGCCATAATCTTATTAAAGGTAAACTAATGTTTAAACAAAATCTAAATGTAAAAGACCAATTCGGTATCAAATATTCTATTCAGGCCACGGTTGAGCGCCATTTTAGTGCTAGCCAGTCTTGTTCCCATGTCAAATATATTACTGTGGATGGTGAAGATATTCGCCCCAGCTTTGAAATGTTTTTCCAAAGTACTTCTAGCGGAAAAATTTTCAAGATTATTTAAGTCAATGAACTACTCGCAGCTAAAGCAACGAGTTTCCATATGTGGTTAATCTCGCATACCCCATCCACTGGCTCAGAATTAACTTCTGTTTCTGAGTTAGATATGCTTCAAATTTAACACCTGAAATTATCAGTAAATTTACTATTTAGATACTTGAATCCAATACTATTTTAGCTAAAAAAAAGCCAAAAATCTAAATAATATCTATATATTAACATTTTATATATTTTATGATTGATATAATAATTTTAAATTTCTAGTGGCTTAACTCGCCCTTAAAAGAGCGAGAATGCGCCACTAAATTTGTTCAAAATTTCAAAGCCATTCTTTGCTGTCATCTGCAACAGGCGTTCCATGCATCACATGCTGAATCATGGCATAGGCGATACTGCCCTTGAACGGAATCTCAGGGAACTGATCAAATTTGAAAAATTGCGCATCGCTGAGTTCATTTTCTTGAATCTGAATTTCCCCTGCGTGATATTCTGCCTTGAAGGCCATCATCAGATTGCTGGGAAACGGCCACGGCTGACTGGCTAGATATTGAATATTTTTGATTTGCAGCCCCACTTCTTCCAGCGTTTCACGGCGTACTGCCTCTTCCAAGGTTTCTCCAACTTCGACAAATCCGGCAATCAGGCTGTACATCTGGGTTTTGTTGCGGGCATTTTTTGCCAGCAGAATTTCATCTGTACCTCGGGTAATGATAGTAATGACACAGGGATTCACCCGCGGATATTGGTTATAGCCACAGGATGGACAGACCATGGCATACTGGGTGGCATGCTGCTCGGTGGCGTGACCACATTTACTGCAAAAGCGGTGATTACGGCGCCATTCCAGTAACTGTACCGCACGGCTGGCCTGTTCAAACTGTAGTCTGCTCCAGACTTGCACCAATTGTCTGATCGGCACCAGCTGATAACCTTCCGGCACCGGTTCATCTTCTTTCAGATCACGGGCAATGATCTCGCCATTTTCCGACAGGTTCAGGTCGTGCTGCAGTCTTTCTACCTGCGGCAACTGAAAATGGTCATCCACCAGTAATTGCTGCTGTCTAAAAATATACGCTTTTGAATGCATGCTCATACGATCCCCTGATTAAAAAAAATCCCATACAGAGGGGTGTATGGGACAAAACTAAGGAAGCTTACATGGAGTAACTTCTACCCAGATACTAGGCGCAAGCTGCCTGAATTACAACCATAATAATTTGTATCTTTTTGATTAAAATCACATAATTTTCACACCACCTATGAATTAAGGAATCATTGTTATTATTCTGGCCACCAGCCTGCTGTTTTTTGGTAGCAGTCAGTACGTCAACCATGACTTGCTGGTTGCCTGCTGGATGACAATTACCGTATTCTGTTTTGCTGACTATACCCTTTCCGGCAAAAAGTACATTCTGTTTATTGGTTATGTTGCCTGTGCCCTAGGCTTTTTAACCAAAGGTTTAATTGGTGTGCTCATTCCAGGTATGGTGATTTTGCCTTGGGTACTATTTACCAAGCAATGGAAAAAAATCCCATCCCTGTTACATCCAATTGGTTTACTGATTTTCCTGACGATTGCCATGCCATGGATTTATCTGGCTCATCTCAAGTATCCGGCATTCCTGCAATACTTCTTTATTGACCAGCAATTTAGCCGCTTCAGTTCCGATCAGTTTAACAACCAGCAACCATGGCCATTTTATCTGCTTTGCTTGATGTTCAGCTTTTTGCCTTGGTTATTTGTTTCACAGTTCAAGTTTTCTAAACAAGCTTTAACCCAGCAACTTAGTCAGCCAATTTTTATCTTGGTGGTATGGTGGTTTATCTCTGTCACGGTATTTTTCTCTATTCCACCATCAAAACTGGTAGGTTACATTTTGCCAGCAACTGCTCCTTTAGCGATCTTAATTGCCACTATGGTTGATAGTGTACTAGCAAATCAGCGTGCTAATAAATTTCAGATATGGTCACCTACATTTTTTGTCCTAATTATTGGTATTGCTTTTGCAACATTACCGGTATGGGCACAGGATAAATCGTTCCTGAATAATGTGAATATGGAACAACTGTACTGGCTCGGCGGCTCGGTTATCATTTCCATTATTTTATTCATGCTTGCTTATCAAAAGCAGCTTATTTCTCATTTCAAACTGGTGTTGGCTGCAGTTGTCGTGCTATGTATGAGCATCAGTTTTGGTGTGAAAATTCTGGATCAAAAAAACAACGCCACCCAAGTTTCATTCCAGAAATATATAACGCCTGATGCGACCATCGCATTTTACAACTATTATTTTTACGATGTGCCATTCTTGATGAATTTACAAAAACCTGTATATCTGGTGGATGACTGGGAACATGTTGGTCTCGACAGTTCTGCATTTCAAATTAAAGATGGTCTTCTGTTTGAACCTGAACGTAAACAGTATCGCTGGTCTGAAAAAAATCTTGCTCAGAAAGTACAATCAGGACAACCGGTCGTGATCTTGGCTCGTACCAACTCTTATAAAAATAGCAATCCTCATGCTCAAGTATTGCACTACCGTAACTATGATGTGTATTTCTTGAACTATCCTCAACAGGTACAAAAATAATATTGGACTATTACTAGTATCCTAGACACATTTTATCTGAGCTACCTTATGTCTAGGATACTGGGAGCAGTCCAATTTGTAATAGTGCAAGTAGTTTGATTCATAGTGCTTCACCCATCAACCATATTTTAAATGCTACCAGTTTTGGCATATTCTGACATTCTTCTCGATACACTATATGATAGGCCAATGTGGAAGAGCATTTCATTTCTGGATATAAACGCCGCAAACGTCCTGTTTTTAAATCATCTGCTGCCATGACACTTCTCGCCAAAGCAATTCCATGTCCATCTATGGCTGCCTGTAATACCGCAGCCGAATTATTGATTTTTAACCCTCGCTGGACCTGTTGATTACTAATCTGATTGTACTGTAACCATGTATTCCAAGTGGTAAAACCTGAATGGGCATCCATGGTTAAATCATGGATTAACGGTAGATTTAATAAATTCTTAGCGTGTTGTAACTGTTGCTGATATTTTTGATAAAAGGCTGGTGAGCAGACAGGAAAAACCTCCTCATCCATTAATTTCTCTGCAACTAATCCTGGCCAGCTCCCCTGTCCATATCGCACCGCAATATCAATTCCATGACGACCAAAATCCACAGGCTTTAAATTGGTATCCAGTCGAATATCAATATCAGGATAGGCTTGTTGAAAGTTATCAATTCTTGGTAGTAACCATTTCGCTGCAAAGGCTGGACTAATGGCAACGGTTAACACTCCTGTCGAGGTTTGAGCCTGTAATTTTTTCATTCCAAGTGTCAGCCTATCAAACCCAGCACGAATATCAGGCAATGCCATCAATGCTGCTTCAGTTGCCATTAAGCGGGCCTTCCCCCCTGTGCTTCGCTGAAACAGGGTGATACCCAAATAATCTTCCAGACTTTTAACCAGTTGCCCAACTGCTGCAGGGGTAACATTCAGCTCGGCAGCAGCAGCCGAAAAACTGTGATGCCTGGCACTGGCTTCAAAGGCCCTTAATGCATTGAGATATACAGGTGTTTTCATTCTAAAGATTTTCTATCAATCATTAAAAGATTATCTCGTTTGTTTATATAAGACATGAATCATAAAATCAATCTATACGAACGACATACAGCATGCACATGTCAGGGCAAAAATTCAACTTGATAAAGGATCGTATTGTCATGAATAGATTTTCTTTGAAAGTAGTGATTGTTACTGGTGGTGGTGCAGGTATTGGTAAAGAAATTACAATGGATGAGACAAAGCATGTTGATTAATGCTGATTTTTCCCAGATGGCTGTGGTTAAACCCAACGATTATCAATGGGTCAAATCACCTCGTGGTGAAGTTGAACGGGTCATGCTGGATCGAGTGGGGAATGAAACCGCCCGTGCCACCAGTCTGGTTCGTTATGCACCGCAAACCATGTTTCCAGAGCATGAGCATCCTTTAGGTGAAGAAATTTTAGTGCTTTCAGGAACATTCACTGAAAATGGCCATCAGCATTATCCAGCAGGCTGGTATTTACGCAATCCAGACGGTTCAAAACACACCCCATCCAGTGAAGATGGCACACTCATTTTTGTCAAACTCATGCAAATGAGCAAAGATCATACCGAGACGATACGTATCAATACTCATGCGTCTGAAAACTGGCAAACAATCGGTCAACGTCTGATTTGTCCCTTATATGTATCTCATAATGAACATACCTATCTCGAAAAACTTAAACCACATCAAAACTTTGATGAACACAGCTTGAAGGGTATAGAGCTTCTGGTTATACAGGGTGAATTGATTATGAACGGGGAAACTTTTCTGGCAGGTTCATGGGTTCGTTTACCAATTCAAAGCAGTCATCACTTTTACGCGAGTGCAGCAGGTGCAACGCTGTATGTAAAAACAGGCCACCTTTCCTCTGCGCAAAATTTTGTGGAGCAGCAGTCATGATCCAGACCAAGATTGCGATTATTGGTGCAGGGTTAAGTGGTCTATATGCTGCTTATTTACTGGAACAAGCCAAAATCACAGACTATATTGTACTAGAAGCAAGAGATCGTTTAGGCGGTCGTGTGTATTCAGAGCAGGGATTTGATTTAGGTGCAACATGGATCTGGCCTGAACTCAACCCTGAACTCATGCAACTGGTTCAACAACTCAAACTTCCCTTTTATGAACAGTTTGATACAGGTAGGTTCGTCTTTGAAAAAAAACGGGGAATAGCACCGGTACAGTTATCGAGTCCATGGGAATCAACGCAATCGATTCGCCTTGAGGGAGGAATGAGCAGCCTGATTCATGGTTTAGCCCAACAGATTCCTGCACAAAAAATTCTGACTCAACAACAGGTCACACATATTACCCAACAGGAACATGAACGTATTCATTTAACCAGCCAAGACCAAGTCGGCAGCGAAACGCGTGTTGAAGCGAATTACGTTCTGATTGCCCTAGCACCTCGCCTCACTGCTCAACAGATTTTATTCTCTCCAGCCTTGCCTTCATCTCTATTGAGCCAGTGGAACAAGACCGCTACATGGATGGCACCTCATGCCAAGTATGTAGCAGTTTATCCTGAAGCATTTTGGAGAAAACAGGGCTTGTCTGGTCAAGCCAGTAGCCATGTAGGTCCTATGGGTGAAATCCACGATGCATCTACATCTAACGGTTATGCTGCATTATTTGGTTTCTTGGGTATTCCTGCAAATGTCCGCCAGAAAGTCAGTGAACATGAGCTTATGGCACATTGTCGGGCACAACTGATTCGCCTGTTTGGTTTAGAGGCGGCAACACCCGAAGATGAATATATCAAAGACTGGTCAACAGACATTTTCACCGCTACCGAAGAAGACTGGAAAAACCCTGCTAGCTCTCATGGAATGGCACCTGAAAATACCCCGAATGACCATATTGGGACAAACCGTATTATTGGGATTGCCAGCGAATGGTCACGACACTATTCAGGCTATTTGGCAGGGGCAATTGATGCTGCTCAGGTGGGTATTCAGCGTATTCAACAACACGTATGAAATACGATAGCTCATTTTGCACAAGATCTAAAAAGTCATATAGGTTAGCCGGTTTGGCAACTTGGAAATGGTTGAATGAAACATTCCCACTGAAACAGGCACAGCAAACTTATTCAAGAATGAAATCTGGTCAAGTCCAGTTTTGGGTTGTACCGACTGTATACCAAAACTCTCATTCGTTGCTTATTCACCAAAAATTTAGGTTTCGCTCTTATGCTGCAAAATACCATGCACCGTCAGGTTTTATCCTGGCTAGCTCACAATCTTTATTCCAGACCGTTTCAGTGATGGTGATGACGATTGGTGGTTTGGCAGGTGCCAATACCCCGACACTTGCCACACTGCCGATGGCACTGTTGCAAATAGCCGCTAATGGTAAGCTAAATCGTTTTTAGTTACAGGTTAAGCATATGAATCCCTTCCATCGTCGGCATTTTCAGGGCGAAATCATTTTTTTGGCTGTACGCTGGTATTGTAAATATGGCATTAGCTATCGTGAACATCAGGAAGTGCTTTATCACGGTTAAAACAGGAAGGAAAATGTCCGCCCACCCTTGAGCACAGGCAGATTAAATATCACAATAACGTGATTGAATGCGATCATGGTAAGTTAAAGCGCATCATTAGTGCCATGCTGGGGTTTAAATCCATGAAAACAGCTTACGCTACCATTAAGGGCATTGAGGTCATGCATGCACTACATAAAGGTCAGGCTTCGTCATTTTATTATGGGAATTTTCAGGGTGAAGTGTGTCTAATCAACAGGGTGTCTGGTCTCTAAGCTTTTTTTAAAGGGAGATCATCGATTCAGATTCCTATTTGCAACAGTGCCCAAAATAATGATGCTATAAGCTTTCTTCAATAAGATTAGATAGGGAAACAGATGCAGAATAAATCGGGTAGGGAATTACAAGTATTGGGGCAGCTCAGTAAGATTTTACTCACGGTTGCTCTGCTTTTTATTGCTTGGGTATGGTTGCTGCATTTTCCTTGGTCGTGGGTTTTGAATACAATGATTATGATGGAAATATTTGCCGTAGCTTTTGTACTGTTGTGCGAATATCAAGGTAGTGAGGTCAATGGAGCAAGTGGCTGGATTAGCTTTGCTTATTTGATCTTACATGCCTATGTAGCAGTGATTTTGGGAGTAATGCGCTTATTGCTTTGGTTATGGCAGTATGTGTTTGCTTATTTCTTTTGATGAGAGCTGCTTTAAAGAATTAATACGAGTATTCTTTTTTATAATTTTTGGCTGAATATTAGTAAAAATAATTAGCACAAACGTAAGCATCCAGTGAAACATAACTTTTTTCTTTCGGTTTAAAAACCCAATGATTCAATTATATTGCACTTAAGTCTAAGAACAAATGCAGCAGATATGAGACCCAGTTTCAGAAAAGAATGCTAAGCTGAATATAGCAACTTATAGGTTGATTTTTAAACCAATTTATTAATTTTTTGATGCTAATTTTTAATAAAAATGGGATTGCTCTACCTGTAAAATTATAACATAAATTTTTATAAAATTTATTAATTAGCAAAGACTTAGTGGTTATTAAATTAGATAGAAAAATAGCAATGACTAGCTAGAATGAATATAGAAGAGAAGTTTAACAAGACCATTAAAACAGGAGTCAAATCTATGATTTATGAAGTATCTGGAGATATTTTACTGAGTAATGCACGTGCAATTGCCCACGGTGTTGCACCAAATGATAACTTTGCAACAGGTTTAGCTTTAAGTCTGCGTGAATACTGGCCGGCCTTATACAAAGACTTCCGTAACTATTGCCATATTAATCATCCTAAAGCGGGAGAACAATGGACATGGGTGAATGCTGAAGGTCAACGTATCGTCAACCTGATGACACAAGAAGCGGCTTATGATAATGGTTCCAAACCAGGTAAAGCATCGACAGAATATGTCAACCGTACTTTGAAAAACTTAAAAGAGTTGATTGAAGAAGAGAAGATTGAAAGTTTAGCGTTACCACGTCTTGCAACAGGCGTTGGCAGTTTAGACTGGGAAGATGTACGCCCACTGATCTATAAGCACTTAGAAGACTTAAATATTCCAATTTATATCTATACTTTGTACCAAAAAGGCGTAAAAGCGGACGAACCAACTCATTAATTGTTCGCTTGTCTTGTGGAAATAAATTGTTCCCAAACTAATAAAATTGAGTGAGTCAATTTGATACCCCCTCTTTATATTTCATTCAGAGGGGGTATTTTTATGGGGGAATATTCAAAATCTGGATCTAGCAATAGCTTTTACGGGACTGTTCAGTCCTGAAACCTTTGAACAGAAATATTTTAAGAATTTAGAGGAATCGGTTGTCCACAATATTGTCTAGGATCACTTTACTGATCGATATTTTCACAAAAAATTGAAGTCACTATATTTAGACTACGCTATCTTTCACGGGTTCTGAGATCAGTATGCGTTTCGGTTTAATTCTGGGTGACCAGCTTCATCATCAGCTTGCTACACTCAAGGCGCTGGACCGTACCCGGGATGTGATCCTGATGGCTGAAGTTGTTGAGGAGGTCACATATGTCAACCATCATCCGCAGAAAATTGCCCTGATTTTTAGTGCCATGCGTCATTTTGCCAAAGAGCTCAAAGCTGAAGGCTGGCGTGTACGTTATCACACCTTTCAACCTGCTAGTCCGATTCGTAGCCTGCTGGATTTCGTGCAGGCGCAGCAACAGCTATTTCCCGTCACAGAACTGGTGATAACCCACTGCGGTGAATACCGCTTGCAGCAGCAGATTGAACAGCACTGGAGCCAGCAGCTGCAACTGCCGGTACAGTGCCTGAATGATAACCGTTTTTTCTGTAGTCCAGAGCAGTTCCGGAAATGGGCCAGCCGCTACCAGACACTGCGTATGGAATATTTTTATCGGGAAATGCGCAAGCAGACCAGCTATTTGATGCAGGGACAGCAGCCTGTAGGACAACAGTGGAACTATGACAGTGCCAATCGCAAGGCCTGGTCAGGCAGTCCGCCATTGCCTACACCACTGCATTTTGAACGCGATCAGATTGATCTGGAGGTGCTGCAACTGGTTGAATACGAATTTCCCAATCACCCTGGCAGCCTTGACGATTTCCGCTGGGCCACCACACGTAGTAATGCCCTGCTTGCATTGCAGCATTTCATTGATCACAGTTTACCTTATTTTGGCGACTATCAGGATGCCATGGTTCAGGGGGCAGACACGCTGTTTCACAGCTTGCTCTCGCCTTATTTGAACTGCGGCCTGCTGCTGCCCAGAGAAGTCTGTGATGCAGCAGAAGCTGCCCACCATGCCGGTCATGCACCGTTAAATGCAGTGGAAGGTTTTATCCGGCAGATTCTCGGCTGGCGCGAATATGTCCGCGGGATTTACTGGCTGTACATGCCGGAATATGCCAACCGTAATGCACTGCAGCACTCAGCCCCACTGCCACAATTTTACTGGACCGGCCGTACCCGGATGAACTGTATGGCGGAGTGTTTCCGCAATACCTTTCAGCATGCCTATGCGCATCATATCCAGCGTCTGATGGTGACCGGCAATTTTGCCCTGTTAACTGGTGTAGACCCGGAGCAGATCAGCGAGTGGTATCTGGCCGTCTATGCCGATGCCTATGCATGGGTAGAACTGCCGAACACGCTGGGCATGGTGATGCATGCCGATGGAGGCTTGATGGCCAGCAAACCTTATGCGGCTTCGGGTAATTACATCCATAAGATGTCAGATTACTGCAAGCACTGTAGCTACAATGTCAAAACCCGTACCGAGCCGGACAGCTGTCCGTTTAACAGCCTGTACTGGTATTTCATGATCCGGCATGAAGCGATATTCCGCAATCATCCACGTATGGGCATGATCTATCAGCAGCTGGATAAACTTAAAGATCGGCAGCAGATTATAAGCCATGCCCAGCAGCTCCTTAGCCAGATCAATGAGTTATAAACGATGAAAAAACAGCATCTCCCTGAAAAAATATGTATCCACTGCTTGCGCCCTTTTACTTGGCGCAAAAAATGGCAACGCTGCTGGGAGGAAGTCAGATACTGTTCTGAACGATGTAAACGTGAGTCCAGACAGCGGCCAAAACAAAGTGCTTAGAAACGTTTATACTGCCGTGAACAATAGGCCCGAATGACATAGGGTGAACGCAGTTGCAGATGTTTGGTTTTTCGGCCGGTGACCCGTTCACGCCACATTTTAAAACTTGATGCTTTCATATTTTTCCGCATCAAGCGGATCACCGCCGCTTCATTCAAACCAAACTCACGCTGGATGGCTTCAAAAGGCGTTCGATCTTCCCAAGCCATTTCAATGATCCGTGACAGGTCCGCTCCTACATATTCAATTACTTGACGCACCACATACCCCTGATTGCTTTGATTTTTAAAATAAAAATTGAGCGATAAAATTTAAATTTATGTCTCTGTGTATTTTGGTCAGATCAAGCTGACCGACATCATTTTAAAAAAATGCAGATGAATATTTTGTGATTTTTTTACCTGGATTGTATTTTATTGCAGTGCTATCGGGCTTTTGAGCTCAACCCGTGATCAAAATCCCTATGACCAAATCCTATCTTCGGATTGTAGTTAATGACATCGCCTGGATCAGACGGTATGCTGATGCTAAAAACACCTTGGGAAAATTGTGCTCGAAGTTATTGCTCAGCTCTGTGGCGGTATTGGTTTATTCTTGATTGGCATGATTTTAATGACCGACAGTCTTAAGGACATGGCTGGTGAAACCTTACGGCTATGGCTGACCAAATTTACCGGAACACCGTTGAAATCACTATGTTCTGGTATTGGTCTGACCTTGATTGTCCAGTCTTCTACAGCGACGACGCTGGCGACTATCGGTTTTGTCGGAGCTGGAGTATTGAGTTTCTCCCAGGCGATTGGGGTGATTATAGGGGCCAATATCGGAACGACCAGTACCGGCTGGATGGTGGCTTTACTCGGGGTGAAATTTTCTATCACCACTTTTGCCTTACCTCTGATTGCTGTAGGTGCGTTGCTCAAATTATTAACACATGGGCGTTTGGCCTTATTCGGTTTTGCGCTTGCAGGTTTTGGCCTAATTTTCTTTGGGATTGAGCAATTACAGCTTGCGATGTCAGGTCTTGCTCAACAAGTCGATTTGTCCATTTTTCACTATGATTCATTCTGGCAGAAACTGTTTCTGGTCTGGATCGGACTGATCATGACGGTCTTGCTGCAGTCTTCCAGTGCCGCTATTACCGCGACTTTAGCAGCTTTAGCCAGTACTGCGATTGATCTGCAGCAAGCCTTGTTACTGGTGATTGGACAAAATATCGGGACAGTGGCAACCGCAGTACTGGCTGTGATTGGCGGCTCGGTGAATGCCAAGCGGACTGCAGCGGTGCATGTGCTTTTTAATGTGGTCAGTGCGATATTTGCTTTCTTTTTGTTGATTCCCTTATTTAACTGGGCCTACCGTCATGTTCAATATATTGCTGAATGGGATGAAGTCGTCATTGTGGCAGCATTTCATACTTTATTTAGCTTAATCGGCGCATGTATTTTTATGCCCTTGATCCATCCCTTTAATCAGCTCATTTGTAAGTTTTTACCGCAGAAAAAGTCCGGTGCCCTAGAAATTCTGGATGAATCCAATCTGGACATTCCAAGTGTGGCCATCATTGCTGCAGAAAAAGTGACTTATCAAATCCTGATTCAGATGTTTGAGATATTACGTCGTGCATTTCAGGAAGGCGTCAATCTGAGCCCAAAACAATTACAACAATTAGATCAAGAGATTGAGTATCTAGAGGCATATTTAGAAAAAATAGTCGTTCCAGAATATCAACAGGATAAACAGCGACTGACCTCTTTATTAAGGATGATGGTGTATATTCGGGTTCTACGCAGTGATCTGGAAGGTGTTCCCTATGCACTGGCTATTCGAACCCAACCACAGATTTATCAAGTGGCTTTAGATTTTTTAAATATTCTCGAGCATTATGTCAGCCATCCGGATTTTTTAGAAAATGCTGAAAAGATTGAGAATTTTAAGCAGGAAGTGACCAATCTCAAACAGTGGAGCGATGAGCATCGGACAGCCTTACGTGAGGAAGTGATGCAATATGCCACTTTGAACCGGCTGAGTGCAGCCAGAAGCTTAAAACTGCTGGCAGCAAAACGCTGGCTGGACCGATTAATTGCCCATACCAAAAGATTATCCAAGGTGCTAGCTGAACGTTAATGCCGAGAACAGTTCTTGAATGGTTTTTAGGTAGAGCGACAAGTGAAAATTGTGCTCAATCATGAAGGATGGGGTCATTTGGGGGGGACTCGACTATTCAAAATCGAGCTCAAGACTCATTCTGATCATGCGAATACGGTTCTGTCACGTCCCTGCTGTTTCCCATACATGGCCTGATCTGCCCTTTCGATGACGTTTTCCAGTGTTTCATCCTGCCCGACTGTGACGATGGCTATAGTCGCGGTGATAGATACGACTTCGCCATTTTTTAATAGTAAATATCTAGAGAACTTTGGTGCAACAAAGCCAATACAATATAAAACTATCTCTTTTTTTTGCGTCCGCGCATTCTAATTGGGTCGGTTAAACAATCGGTAATTTTATAATTTTTGAAAAGGATAAATAAAATGACCAAGCAACAGCACCCCAAAGATGAATCGGAATCTAAAAGAGCTGAAGAACAGACAAATCAAGAGGATCTTCAGCCACAAAAGAATCCTAAAGATAAATCTGATGAGCATGAAATGCATAAATCAAGTCACTATCATCAGCACCATGATACAACAAGCAATTATAAGCAACCTCATTGAGTAGGATTCTATTACAGTAGAAGACTGAAGATATTCAAAAATTTTAAAGACAAAACTGCACAATATTTTGGAGTATGCTCGCATACGATAAAAAATGGAAAAATTGACCAAGACCAGATTTGGAACTTGACTATAATGATTTACAGGCTCTACATGCTCCGAGTCAGTCATCATTCGGCTGACCCGGACTAATCAAGTCAGCTTATTCTTTATAAGTCTGCGTACTGTAGCGTTCAATAGCTAAGCGTTTCAACACTTTTTCATTTTTTGCATAATCCAAGAAGGCTTCAGCATAATCCAGTCCCACCTCTACACGTCGTTCACCGGTGATATTTTTAAAACTGCTATAAAAATCTTGACCATCTGCCAGAAAATTAATGGTAATCACCTGATAGGTCTGGTCTGGATTTAAAGCTTCATAAATTCCTTGTGCATTGTGAACTTTTAAGTTGGATATCCGTTGACCTTTGGTTTTGGATAAATCTACATCCCACTGCAGTCCACCCGCGTAGGGATAACTACCGGTATTGTTATTTACGACTGCATCCATCGCATCTTCAAGTACATTTTTAATTTCTAGCCCAGTCGCCTTCAATTGCACCAATGTGTTTTTAAATGGCAATACCGTATAAATTTTCTCTACAGAAATATCACCTTGGGGAATATCCACCCTGACACCACCGCCATTTTGGATCGAGATATCGGCATTAAAATACTTTTTACCTTGTTGCAAAAATGCTTCAGCCACGAGTTGTTGCACATCACCACCATGTTGGTTGGTAAAATCTGATTTATTACAGATGTCCCCTAAAGTGGAACGTGATGTATCTTTTGTCGTTCCGGGTACACGACGCAGGCATAGATTTTCTTGGGCATTCGCAACAATTTCCTTGCCCAATAAATTTTTAGCAACTTTATACGGTTCCAGGATAGCTAAAGCTGCAGTATTAGGTTGAACAATACGCAAGCTGTTACTGCTTTCAATATCTTTTTTAATCACATCTAATTCAGTAGTATTCAGGGCTGGAGCATCTTTAGCACTGCGCTTAAAATCATCTCCAATTAATACATTTGCTTTGCCGGTACATGCTTGCACTTTTCCGTTGGCATCAAAATTTACTTTTAATTGACCAACCACATAGGCATATTGCCATGCTTGTACAACACAAACCTGTTCACCATCTTTATTTTTTAGGGTTGTTGGGTAGTTGCCATCTGGACTCATTCCATAGTTTTTCAGCTTTGCATCTGCCAGCAAGGTATGTGAATCACCACCCACAATGACATCAACACCAGACAATTGTGCAGCCAGTGCTTTATCCATGCCATAGCCTAAATGAGACTGTATAATAATTTTGTTGATACCTTGCTGCTTGAGCTGATCAATATAGTTTTGTGCAGTGGTTACTTCGTCTTTAAAAATGGTATCTGCATTTGGGCGAGAGGCATTCTTGGTTTTATCAGCAATGGTTAAACCGATGAATGCGATTTTTTGCCCTTCTTTCTTAATAATAGTATAGGGTTTTACAAGATCAGTCTGGTAAAGCGGTGAGGTTTTTCCGAACTCGACATTGGCACTTAAAACTTGTGTTTTATTTTTACAGCTGCCTTTATTATTCAGGAAACCAATAAATTTTTTTAAACCTTCATCGGTATTATCAAATTCATGATTGCCTAGTGTTAACGTATTGAAGCATATCGTATTCATGAGGTCTGCTTCGGCTTCACCTTCTTTCAAATTGAAGTACAGATCGCCAGTGATTGCATCACCTGAGTGAATTTTTATCGGGTTTTTATCTATGCTAGCTAGGGTATTCATTAATGCCGCAACTCGTGCAAATCCGCCATTTGAGACCTGGATTGACTCGCGATTACCTGAAGATGTTTCAAGTAGTAATTTGGTACTTGAAACATCTAAATGTGAATGGCTGTCGTTAATATGCAATACATTGACTTCCAGTGGTTGAGATTGAATGACAGGCGTTATATTGGTACTGTCTTTACTATCATTACACCCAGCTAAAAATATACTGGAAACGAATAAACTGCATGTGATACTTGAATATTGAATACTTCTGCTTTTAAAGGCCACAGCCATCCCCTTTTTGATCATAATTTAATCATATATCATGTGGAACTATTGTTTAAAATTCATTAATTTAGCTATTTCCCGCACAATAAAATAAGGAGAAATTTTATATTTCTCCTTATCGATTAAATCAACACAAAAATTCTAAAGCTCCTAGCATAGAGCTATTATCGCAACATATCATTTAAGAATGTTTTGATGTGATCATCAATGCAACCATCCGCTATATGTCTTCAGTTTTTTAAATTGATACTTTAT
This sequence comes from Acinetobacter sp. YH01018, assembly GCF_013420295.1. Lineage (NCBI taxonomy): Bacteria > Pseudomonadati > Pseudomonadota > Gammaproteobacteria > Moraxellales > Moraxellaceae > Acinetobacter > Acinetobacter sp. YH01018. The sequence continues at coordinate 20,864 of NZ_VOYL01000026.1, read as the reverse complement.
TCAATCAACTCAATTCCTTAACAATACCTCTTATTAGCCTGATGTAAGTCCCCGCATAGTATTTTTAAGTGGGGGACTTAGTAAATGATCATAAATTTTTAGCAGCGACTCCTGTTGCCAAAAAGTGACCAATATACAGCACACTGGTCAAAATATGTGAGGGACGTGTAGGCTTAAAAATCTTTATGCAACAAAGCTTCTCGCAATCAGAAATAATTTTTAAGATCGCTCAACCGCTAATGCAACGCCCATTCCACCACCAATACATAAGGTCGCCAGTCCTTTTTTCTTTTCGCCACGTTGCATTTCATGTAACAGAGTGACCAAAATTCGACAGCCTGAGGCTCCAATCGGATGGCCTAAAGCAATGGCCCCGCCGTTAATATTAACCTTTTTCATATTGAGGCCCAGTTCTTTCGACACTCCTAAAGCTTGTGCGGCAAAGGCTTCATTGGCTTCTACCAGATCAACCTCGTCCAAAGACCAGCTTGCTTTTTCTAATGTTTTTCTCACAGCATTTACAGGACCAAGTCCCATCACTTCCGGCTCAATACCAGACAGGCTATAGGCTTTAATTTTTGCTAGTGGCTGTAAACCAAGCTCTGCTGCTTTATCGGCACTCATCACCAATACGGCTGCTGCACCATCATTAATCCCCGAGGCATTACCTGCAGTCACTGTCCCATCCTTTTTAAAGGCTGGGCGCAGCTTGGCTAGACTCTGTTGATTCGTTTCGGGTTTGATATATTCATCACGATCAAAAACGAACGGATCACCTTTACGTTGTGGCACTTGCACTGGCACAATTTCTGCGTCAAATTTCCCTTCCACCTGTGCTTTGACTGCACGCTGCTGAGAAGATAGTGCCAAAGCATCCTGATCTTCACGGCTAATCGACAGTTTTTCCACAATATTCTCAGCAGTCATTCCCATGTGATACTGGTTATACACATCGGTCAGACCATCATAGACCATGCTATCCACCAATTGCGCATTGCCCATCTTCTGTCCGTTACGCATCTGGATAATATGGGCACTTTGTGACATCGACTCCTGACCACCTGCCACGACAATATCAGCCTCACCAGTGGCAATGGCCTGTGCGGCCAAATGAACAGCCCGCAGTCCCGAACCACACACCACATTCAAGGTCGAAGCGGGTACTGAAACCGGAATACCCGCTGCAATTGCTGCCTGACGTGCCGGATTTTGTCCCACACCTGCAGTCAACACATTCCCCATAATGACCTGATCTACCTGTTCTGGCTTTATTCCGGCAGCGTCTAATACCGCAGCAATCACTACCTTTCCTAACTGCGGTGCACTGACGCTAGCCAGGCCACCCAAAAAACTTCCAATCGCGGTACGTTTTGCGGCAACAATCACAACTTCTTTCATTTTATTTCCTATTTTTTAACTCATGTCTTGCTTGATACTCCTGCCCCCATACGATTGGCCGGCAGTGAGAATATCTAAATGCTAAAACAGACTGACCTGTACATAACTGCCCGGTGCAGCTTCCTTGACAGGATAAGTTGCACTACCTAATGTACGCGCCGGAACCTGATCGCCGGTATAAGGTGCGATCCATTCCTGCCAGCGTAACCACCAGGATTCTGGATGGAACTGGGCATCTGCCAGCCACTGTTTCGGGTTTTCATAAGGTATATTATTGGTATAACAGCCATACTTGTTGCGGTTTGGCGGATTGACAATGCCTGCCACATGTCCAGATTCGCCGAGTACCAGCGTGCTTTCACCCCCCAGATAGGTAGATCCTTTAAAGCACGTATCCCATAGTGCAATATGATCTTCCTGGGTCGAGATAAAAAAGTTCGGTGTTTTCACTTTCGACAGATTTAAACCCACACCATTGATCTTGATCTTATTCGGCTGAATCAGTTCGTTATTGAGGTACAGATTGCGTACCAGGAAATTGTGCACATGTGCGGCAATATTGGTGCCATCACTATTCCAGTACAAAATATCAAAGTCGGACGGATGTTTGCCCTTCAGGTAATTTTCAATGTAATAGTTCCAGTACAGGGTATTTTCGCGTAACAGACTAAAGGTCACCGCCAACATACGGCCATCAAAATAGCCCACCTGTTGATTCAAAGTTTCAATCCCTTGAATGACCGGCTCATTAATAAAAGCACCCAAACTGCCTGGATTGTCAAAGTCCAACATTGTGGCCAGATAGGTGGCACTCTTGACGCGATTCTTCAGGCGTTTCGCCACATAGTACGCCTGCGTCGCAGCAAGCACCGCACCACCGATACAATAACCAATAGCATTGACCTCTTTTTCTCCGGTCATTTCCTCAATGACACGCATCGCCTCAACCGTACCGGAGGTAATCAGGTCCTCAAAGTGCATGTCCTTTTGTTCAGCTCCCGGATTACGCCAGGACATTAAAAATACGCTGTGCCCTTGCTGACGTAACCAGTTCACAAAAGAATTCTGCTCACGCAAATCCAGAATATAATATTTATTAATAAAAGGCGGGATGAGCAAAATAGGCGTCTGATATACAGTTTCAGTGGTCGCTTCATACTGTAACAATTGAAAAACCGGATTTTCAAAGACCACCGCACCTGGCGTATAGGCCAGATCTTTTCCCAAACGGAACGAGTCATTATTGACCATACGTACGGACAGATATTTGCTACTGTTCATGATATCGTCATGGAAAATTTCCATGCCACGCACCAGGTTTTGCCCGTGTTCCTGTACCGTCTGATGGATCACTTCCGGATTGGTCCATAAAAAATTGCCGGGAGAAAAGGCATTCACCATTTGGCGGGTGAAAAAGTGGATACGCTGGCGGACTTTATCTGGGATGCCTTCGACCTCATCCAGCATTTCTTGTACCAATTGACTGAAATGCAGATAGGACTGGGTCAAGAGATCGTAATTGGGTTCTTGCCAAAGTGTATCCTTGAAACGGCGATCACCCGGCTCAGGTTTCACGAGAGGCTGGATATCCTTGTTCACACTGCGCAGCATGATATTTTGGTAAATCTGCATCTGACCGATCCACCATTTGCTCTGCATCTCGATCAAGCGTGCCGGATTTTTGGTTAATGCCTGAAAGAACAGGTTCATATCTTCACTGTTGACTTTGCTCAATGCATCATTGAGCGGATTATCGCCATAGTAAAATTCTTGTACTTTCTTCCAGATTTCTTCATGGACATCGAAAAAACGCTGGACGTTCTGATTAAACTGAAAAAGATTCTGCTGCATTTGCACCACTCCGCATACTGGGTCATTCCTCACTTTCCTATCAGGAATGGAATCGAAAAACGGGGAAGTGATCTCCACTTCCCCGCTCGCTAGTCTTCAATCTTCATTAGGACTGTTAACCGTTATTTATTGTTCGGCATCGATTCGCTAACTAACTTGTCAAACTCGGCTTTAAATTCAGTGGCCAAGCTTGCCAGTTTTTGGCCATCATCAATCATTTGCTGGCTGAGTTTGCTCATGGTTTCCACTTGCTTCATGCCACAATTGATCATACTTTGCATGTCTTTGACTTCACTGTTGGCAAAGACTTGCGACAATGTGATATCGGCATAATGACGTGCAGCATTGAGTTGTAAATTGGTCAGGTCCGCAAAATTTTTTGCCACCAGACTGTTAAATTTTGCATAAGGTTCAAACATGTTTTTGTACTGAGCATTCATGTTTGAAAAGATATCGCCATATAGCATGTGTATTACTCCATTGATTTATAGTACTTAAAATTTAGTTATTGTTAAAAAATAAATGAAAAAACTGGCTCAGTGAGCACAGGACTTATTGCATGTATAAACCGCCATTGATCGATAAGGTTTCACCCGTAATATAGGTGCCATACTCACCGACCAGATACATGACTGCCGCTGCAATTTCTTCAGGCTGGGCAAGACGCTGCAAAGGAATCTGGTCTTCAATACTTTTTACGACCTCTTCCCGCATGGCAGTCACCATCGGTGTTGCCGTATAGCCCGGGGCTACAACATTCACGCAAACATTGGAACGTGCACCTTCCTGAGCCAGAGCCTTGGTAAAACCGATCATGCCCGCTTTTGCGGCTGAATAATTCGCTTGACCAAACTGTCCTTTCAGACCATTGACCGAACTAATATTGACAATGCGTCCCTGCTTTTGCTCCAGCATTTGATTAAAGACTGGATGGGTCACGGTAAATAGTGTCTTTAAATTGGTATCGATTACCTGTGACCACTGTTCGAAGGACATTTTCTTAAATGTTGCATCGCGTGTGATGCCGGCATTATTCACCAACACATCTACGCGACCTTCAGCCTGTATCGCATCCTCGATTGCGCTCGTCGCATCAGCATGATGGGTCAGATCGGTTAAGACAAAACGGACATCTTCCTGTTGGAATCCCTCACTTTTTAACCACTGCTTTTCACGGTCTTCCTCTCGAGGCACAACCGTTGCAATCACTTTATAATTTGCCTTTACCAGCTGACGACAAATCTCACTACCAATACCACCGAGTGCCCCTGTCACAAATGCGACTTTTCTTTCGGACATATCTTTACCTTTAGCAAATCGAAAAAATGGTTGAGTGAATTCACAAAGATTCTTTGGAATCTGGACTTAAATTAACCCTTTCTATGTTAAGGCTCGATTACAGGCGATCGATTTTTTATGAGCAAATGTAAATGGCTCTAGGTTTGAGTAACTGCAAAAAAGAAAAATTAAATAAATAATGCAAAAAAATCACTAAAAAGTATAAATAACATACGCTTAAATAATATATAAGGTATAATTTAACAAATCTGTAATGTAATTTCCGCAGACTGTTAAAGTTGAATAGAATTCAATTTTAGCCTTTTATTAATACAATAATTTTCTTATTTAATGTACTGAAAATCAGTTTGTCTCATTTAAGGGTTTTATGAATGTTTATTCAATTGATTTGAACCTTGTTATCTAATGATATAAGAGCCATAAATGACTGCTTTAAGTGTGCCTTCAAATTCTTCCATACATACATTAAAAACTTATATTAATCGGGACCTTTCCTTACTTGAATTTCATAAGCGAGTATTGGCACAGGCGAAAGATACTGAATATCCTTTACTTGAACGACTCAATTTTTTAATTATTTTTTCACGAAATCTAGATGAATTTTTTGAAATACGTGTCGCGAGTTTGATACAGCAATTTGAGCTGTCTAGCCATAATAAGACCCGTCCGGATAATTTATTCATCTCAGAAATACTGACGACGATTTCTAAGCTTGCACATGAGGCCGTTGAGGAACAGTATAAAATACTGAACTATAATATCCTGCCACAACTGCAAGGCAATGGAGTTAATTTTATTCAGCATGGTGATATCCTTCAAAAACATAAAGCATGGATTAAAGATTATTTTCATCATGAAGTTCAACCTGTTGTAACCCCCATCAGTCTAGACCCCGCACACCCTTTTCCTCGTTTAGCCAATAAAAGCTTAAACTTTATTGTCACTTTGGAAGGCAACGATGCCTTTGGACGAAAAATTGATTTAGCGATTGTTCCTGCCCCTCGATCATTGCCAAGATTAGTTAAATTACCCACGCATGTTTCTGGTGAGGCTGAGCACTACATTTTACTTTCCGCGATCATTCAGCAACATATTCATGAATTATTTCCAGGAGTGATCACCACGGGGTGTTATCAATTCCGGGTAACACGAAATGCTGACCTCACCGTATCAGAGGATGTAGAAGATTTAGCGATTGCTTTAAAAGGGGAACTCTCATCCCGGCGTTTTGGTCGCGCTGTCAGACTCGAAGTAAATAAAGCGTGTCCAGAGATGATTACTGATTATTTACTGGAACAATTTGATCTTGATCAAGATCAGCTCTATCTGGTGAATGGTCCTGTTAACCTGGCTCGTTTTATATCGAACTTTAATTTACCCGAGTTACGTTTCCCTCCCTATGTACAAAAATTACCAAAAGGGTTGTATAGTAAAAAATCGATATTTGAGGTATTAAAAACCGAAGATGTCTTATTACACCACCCTTTTCACTCTTTCGCTCCGGTCATTAAGTTGCTGAAAGAGGCAGCCCGTGATCCACATGTGTTAGCTATAAAACAAACACTTTATCGCAGTGGTGTAGATTCTGAAATTGTGCAAGTCCTTGCTGAAGCGGCACGGAACGGGAAGGAAGTCACTGCCGTGATTGAATTACGTGCACGCTTTGATGAAGAGTCAAATATCGAAGTTGCCAATCTATTACAAGAAGCTGGCGCAGTGGTCGTATATGGGATTGTTGGCTATAAGACTCACGCCAAAATGATTCTGATCGTGCGTCGTGAAATAGACAAAATTAAACGTTATGTTCATTTAGGTACAGGTAACTATCATGCGACCAATGCCAAAATCTATACCGATTATGGCTTACTCACTAGTGATGCTGATATTTGTGAAGATGTACATAAAATCTTTCAAGAATTAACTGGTATGGGAAAAACCATAAAGCTGGAAAAACTTTTTCACGCGCCATTTACCCTGCATTCACAATTACTTGAACTCATACAGCAGGAAATTAAAAACAGTAAAGCAGGAAAAAAAGCGCAGATCATTATTAAAGTCAATGCATTAACTGAACCGCAACTGATTCATGAACTTTATCAAGCATCACAAGCAGGTGTACAAATCGATTTGATTGTTCGTTCAATTTGTTGCTTACGACCACAAGTTGCAGGACTCTCTGACAATATTCGTGTACGTTCAATCGTCGGACGTTATTTGGAACATACTAGAGTGTATTATTTTTATAATGATGGTGACAGCAAACTGTATTGCGCCAGTGCGGATTGGATGGGACGTAATTTGTTTTCTCGCATCGAAACCTGTTTCCCGATCGAGAATAAAAAAATTCGCAAACAAATTCTTGAAGAAGGATTGAATAATTATCTCAAAGATAATCGGCGTGCATGGGAATTACACGCAGATGGAACCTGGATACAATGTCAGCCTGGTAGTGGACAACCAGTCTACATTGCCCAGCAACAATTAATGAATCAGATTTTTTAACGAAAATTTGCGAGTTATTGTATAAATGACAATCACTTGCAATGATTTAAATTCATTTTAACTAAATTGTAACAATCCAATCCTAAAGTAAAAATTAAGAGGGAATGAGTCAACTACATGAGCGATATCAGTGTTAAAAAGATCAACAAATTAATTGAACAGTTTGAACAAGAAGGCAATAAAACACAAGCGCTTGAAATGGGCTATAAAACGTATGCCATGCTTATGTCTGATCAGAAATTTGCGGATAAAGTGACCAAATCAGCAGAAAATGCCGAAGAGCGACTTTATAAAAAAATAAAAATCAAACTTATTCCAGAGAAACATCATTTTAAAATAAAGTAAGAAGTACAAAATTTTTAATAAACTTGTAAATTATTTTATGTCATTGCTCTTGATCAATTGTCCGATATAACCTGACAGATCCTATTAAAATAGTACACTGTCAGGATCAGCTTTGAGCAAGTACATATTTTAAATACTGCATGTGTGCTGACAGCAAAATGTTCTGCCCATAAGTTCAGTGTATTGTTTTCCATCCAGCAAGATTCGCATTTTGCTGATTGTAACCGGACGATCAGGTAGAGGATGCTCTCAGTCGTTTTTTCCAGAGTTGTATCGTACGTGCGGTTTACGCCGTGCGCTTAAGTTGCTGTCGAACGATGATTTTCTATCTGGCTCACGGCATCATCGACACTTTGTGCATCATAACTCGGCCGGGGGAATAAAGGACTATTCACATACAATAAAGTTTCTGCGACTGAACGGCGTACGCGTGCCAACTTTAGCTTAATCCCCTCCTCTTGCAAATGCTCAGCCAACAATAACAATGCTTCAATACTGGTACTATCAAGGCTTGGGCATTCTTCAAGATTCAAAATCACATGCTGATAATTTTGCTCAGAAACCTTTTTTAGAATTGCATGACAGATTTTTTCTGCATTGGCAAAAAACAGGGGGTGATCAGGCCGTGCAATTAAAATAGCATCAGGTGCTACAGCTTCAGGAAAACGGTTAATATCAACAAAATCATGCCCGCCATTGAGACGTCCAAGCCAGGCAATTCGAGGAACAGAGTAGCTTTTCAATAACATTAAAATGCTCACCAGCACTGCAATCAGTAACCCATTGAGCACACCAAAAATAATCACTGCCCAAATTGCAATAATCGACAACAAGCGATCTTTATGCCAGATAAAATACTGTTTAAATGGGGCAAAACGAATATGTCCACTGACTGCATACATCACAATACCCGCCAAAACGGGTTCAGGAATGTTGGCGATATACTGGCGAAAAAACAGTAAAAAAATCACCACGGCCAGCGCTGCTACCCAGGCTGATTTTTTGCTATTTGCCCCTGCAGATTCATTGGCTGAAGTCGCCGAATAACCTGCTCCAACCGCCATTCCCTTAAACAGTCCTGAGCAGATATTGCTCACACCCAATGCAATCAGGTCACGATTTGGCTGGATTGCATCATGGTATTTTAGGGCCGAGCTACGAATTGAAGTATAAGATTCGGCATAAATAATCAGTGCAACGGCCAGTGAAAGTTCTACCAGTTGCAACCAGCTATTCATACTCAACTGAGGCAAATGAATACTCGGTAGAACCAACTCAAAATGCTCAACAGAACGGATTCCCCATGCGTGGGTATATCCCATCACATTGAAACTAATACCTAAAATAATCAGCAACAAGGCCACTGGAATAGTTTTATAGCGCTGGGTTAATTGCAAAGTGAAAAAGGTACAAAGTCCCATGATCAAAGCATGCCAGTTCCAGCTTGAATAGGCTTGTAGCATTTCCCACAACTGACGAAAAAAATTACTATGTTCGGGATGTACCTGTAATACTAAAGGAAGTTGCTTCAGCACAATGCTGAGTGCCAGGCCAAAGGAAAAACCCTTCAGTACAGGTTTTGCAATAAAATGTGTCACATCTCCAAGTTTAAATAACCCTGCGATCACCAGTAAAATGCCCGACAGAAATACCAGGGCATAGGCCAGACCTGCCCGTTCCGGCGAAGAAAACATGACTATGGTTGCCAGACCTGAACTCATGACTGCAGCAGAAGATGAGGTCGCAGAAACTATCGCAAAACGGCTATTCCCGATCAGACCATACAGCACTAAGCCCAGCACCAGTGCCACCAGACCACTTTGCGGTGGCAACCCGACCATATTGGAATAGGCGACCGCTTCAGGCAGCAGTAAACCTGCGATAGATAAACCTGCAATCACATCAAAAATAGGGAACTTTTTAGCAGCTGTCATAGACTAGTCAAATCTTGTATAGTCGGTGAGGGCATCTTCATGCTGCAGGTACACCGCACAAAGGTGGTGATCACCATCGGTGATAATTAATTGACGCCGTCCTAAATCACGTGCCACATGAAAATTGTGTTCATCAATCATCCGACAGCATAACAAATCAGTCAAATAAAAGTCTGTAAAAAAAGCGGTTTTAATTAGAACTTGGCTATCTGATCAATATGAGATTCCTATCATAAATCAATAAAAGAAGAATGGGGACTGATCATATATCTGGCAGTTTAAAATACTTGATGAGTATTGTCGGTAACCGAGTAAAAAAGCGAATTTGAGATTTAATTTGATTAAATTTAACTGCCTCAATCTAGAAATTGCAGTTAAGTAAGAATAATTTATGGAAGAAGCCTATATAGATTAATCTTGTGCAACCTGATCCTTAACTAGGCTAGCGATATAATTCCCCCACCACTGCATCATTTCAATACGTTGTAAAAGATATTCAGCATGATTATAGCTTGCCCGTGTTTTATTTTTATCCGTATGTGATAGTTGCGCTTCAATCCAATTTGACTGAAATAATCCAGATTCATTTAATATAGTACTAAAAGTAGAACGTAAACCATGTGCAGATAGTTCATCCTTATCATAGCCCATTTTTCGAATGGTTATATTTAATGTATTAAAATGCAGAGGTCTATCTGGATAACGGGGGCTAGAAAATACATATTTTTCACCATGAGACCAAGCTAAAGCCGATTTTATCAGAGTCATTGCTTGGGCTGATAAAGGGACTAGGAAATCAGGAATATCATAGCCTAAAATGACTTTCCGTCGGAACTGTTTGATATGCAAAGCTGGTATTTTCCAAATTTTATTATCTAAATCAAAATGATGTGGTTCACAAAGTAGAAGCTCAGCCCCACGAACTCCAGTATAAAGTTTAAATAATAAGGCTTTTTTTATGATAGGGTCCGTATTAACTTGACTCAATCTGGTTATAAAATTAGGTAAATTTTCTGATTTTAAATAAGGATAATTTTTTTTGATTTTATTTTTTATTAATATTTTATTTAATCCATGAGCAATATTATATTCACAATAACCCATTGCCACAGCATAATCATAAATTTGGTTTAAATAACTGTAGGCTTTTTTAACAGGTTCCTTGACATGACGTGCTTCTATATTTTTAACGATAGTCACTAAATCATATCTTTTCACTTCATTAAATGGCATATTTCCTAAATCAGGATAAATCTCATGATTTAAAAATTTTTTTGCCAATTGAATAACACCACAACGAGGTTCATCTTTAAAAGAGTTTTTTATTTTGAACTCTAACCATTCTTCGCAAATGTCTTGAAATGTTTTTATATTTTTTTTACGTACTGTTTCATTTTTATAACCATTAAATTTATATTCATCCCGGGTAGTTCTGGCCTCTTTTAATGACATGAAAGGATATTCGCCCAACTTTACCCGCGGACGCTTATTACTACCTGCTACTGAATAACGATAACTCCAAGATTTACGTCCATTCAATTCCACCTTCAAACTTAAACCATCGTCATCTGTAAGAAAATAAACTTTTTCCTTGGGCCTAGCCTGGCGTACCTTCGCTTCCGTAAGACTCATAAATTTAAACCGAACCACTAATGACACTGTAGATATTAATTATAGCAAATTTAAGCAATTTTTATGTGATGCGTATCATACGCATCATACTATTTTTTAATTTATTGTTTTATATTAATTTAATTTTTAGTATTTCATTTTTAGTTACCAGCTTAAGTACCACCAATATTACTTGCAAGATATCTGAAACTGCTGCTCTAGGAATTTAATGCCGAGAAAGAGTTAAATTAACTTGATCAGCGAGTTTTTTATGTATCCAAATATGCCCCCCCCAACGAAGACAATAAGACAGTCAAACGGTCAGGCAACAGGAGTATGATGTGAATGAATAGAATATTGGCAAAGAACCACTGAATTTGGCAACCGTTCTAGGGAGGCTATTACAGGGGATAATACAGCCTAAAACCTTGGACGGCTTTAAGCCGCTTACGATGTCACTTTCTGTGAAGATCCCGCTGGATATCAGCAAATGGAGATTATGATAAGGCGCTGGATCTTAGCCAACCAGTGATGGTCAAACGGGGTTCTTGGCAAGCCGAGCTTTTCTGTGCCAGTCGCCGATGAAATTGTGATTTCGATTTCTGAGAGGTTGTGCACTAATTCAATCAGATCGCGGATGATCTGTTGACTGAGCAGATTCGATCAGAAATGCTCCATATGATTCAAAGCCGGATTGAACAGAATATTGATTTATTACATGCAAGATAAACATCTGTATGAGGATAGATAGAAATTTTATCCTTCCCTGTATGTTCCTGTGGCTTAAAAATCAGTCTTGAAATATGACTAAATTTGGAAAATTCTTATTTTAAAATAAATGAGCCAAGATCATTGCGAATGACCTGATGGAGAAATATTTATCTATGTAATTGTATTTATTACAAATAAAATATTTAAAAAAGATTTAATCTAATAAGTTTCAGCAACCTTGCAAGATTTAAATCAGGTTATCGATGAGATCATCAGATGGAGATGATGCATCTCCATCTGATGAGGGTTTATTAATACTGCGTTTGACCTGGAATCCAGTTGGTTCCAGCAAGCGGTACACGAGCCATTGCCGCCGCCTCGACATTCAGTGCCACCAGATCTTCCGGATCCAGATTATGCAAATGCGATTTACCGCAGGCACGTGCCATGGTTTGTGCTTCCAAGACCAAAACACGCAGGTAATTGGCCAAATGGCGTCCACCTTCAACCGGATCGAGACGTTTTGATAGTTCTGGATCCTGGGTCGTAATCCCTGCAGGGTCACGGCCATTTTGCCAGTCATCATAATAACCCGCTGCTGAACCAATTTCTTTCAGTTCTTTGTCTAGACGCGGATGGTTATCTCCGAGCGCAATCAGCGCTGCTGTACCAATTGCTACCGCATCTGCTCCCAATGCCATCGCTTTGGCCACATCGGCACCTGTGCGGATACCACCAGAAACAATCAGCTGAACCTTACGGTGCATACCCATTTCCTGCAGGGCTTGTACCGCTTGCGGAATGGCAGGAAGAATAGGAATACCGACGTGCTCAATAAACACTTCTTGGGTAGCTGCTGTACCGCCTTGCATGCCATCCAGCACGATCACATCTGCACCAGCTTTCACCGCCAGTTTTACGTCATAATATGGACGGCTGGCCCCGATTTTGACATAGATTGGCTTTTCCCAATCGGTGATTTCACGGATTTCAGCAATTTTAATTGCCAAGTCATCTGGACCCGTCCAGTCCGGATGACGGCAAGCACTGCGCTGATCGACACCCACTGGCAAAGTACGCATGCCTGCCACACGTTCCGTCACTTTCATGCCCAGTAGCATACCGCCACCGCCGGGTTTAGCACCTTGTCCGAGTACGATTTCAATCGCATCTGCTTTACGCAAATCGTCAGGATTCATGCCGTAGCGCGATGGCAAATATTGATACACCAATGTTTGCGAATGACCACGTTCTTCAGGGGTCATGCCACCGTCACCGGTTGTGGTAGATGTGCCGACCATAGATGCACCGCGGCCTAAAGATTCTTTGGCATTGGCAGATAATGCACCAAAGCTCATGCCGGCAATTGTTACAGGAATTTTTAAATGAATCGGTTTTTTGGCAAAGCGTGTACCCAGTACCACATCGGTACCGCATTTTTCACGATAGCCTTCCAGCGGGTAGCGTGACATGCTTGCACCAAGCAGCAGCAAATCATCAAAGTGTGGCACTTTACGCTTGGTACCACCGCCACGGATGTCATAGATGCCGGTTGCCGCTGCACGCTGGATTTCTTGAATGGTTAAACGGTCAAACGTTGCAGATTCACGTAACACGGGTTCAAATTCTTGGATAGTTTGAGTCATGATTGATTGCTCCATTATTACGCTTGATTAGTATGCAGATGCATTGTCGACTTTGAAGTTGTACAGTTGGCGTGCCGAACCATAACGTTTGAAAGAAGCAGGATCTTCATCAAATCCGGCTTTAGACAGCAGTTCTGCCAGTTCTGCCAGATGTTCCTGACGCATTTCTTTTTCAATACAGTCTGAACCTAGAGACTTCACCACACCTTTGACATAAATTCTGGTTTCATACAGCGAGTCGCCCAACGCGTCGCCTGCATCACCACAAACCACCAGACGGCCAGCCTGTCCCATGAAGCAGCTCATGTGTCCAATACTGCCGCCTACCACAATATCGACGCCTTTCATTGAAATGCCACAGCGTGCCCCAGCATCCCCTTCAATGACCAGCAGACCACCATGCGCTGTTGCGCCTGCTGCTTGAGAGGCATTGCCTTTGATATACACTGAACCTGACATCATATTTTCAGCTACGCCCACCCCAACATTACCGTTGACGATGACATGAGCTTCTTGATTCATGCCGGCGCAGTAATATCCGGCATGGCCGTCAATGGTGACATTCACAGGGGCTTTAATGCCAACTGCAATATTATGCTGGCCGCCTGGATTGCTGACTTTCCAGTCTACAATGCTGTCGGTCAGTTCTTTGCTATGCAGGGCCTGGTTTAAATCACGGATGCTGTCTACGCTTAAATCAAATTCATCTTTTAAAATTGAAGTGCTGATTTTTTCTGCAAATGCTGTATTCATAGGGTTATTCCTGTTTTCTATTCTGGGTCATTCTTAGGCGGCTTGATCTGCACTGCGTTGCCAAACATATAAGGTGGCTGGTTCTGGCTCCCAGACCTTGGCTTTGTCAATATTCGGCAATGATGCCAAGGCTTGATATTCGGAAGCCATGGCCACATAGTCATCGGTTTCTGCCAACACGGCCGGTTTACAGGCAATCGGATCGCGGATCACGGCAAAACCGTTTTTGGTGCCAATCGCGAAGGTAAAGAAACCGTCCAGATCGTCCAATGCATTGTTCAGTGCTTCTGCCAGAGAATCCCCTTGCTGTAAACGCCAAGTCAGATAGCCTGCAGCCACTTCGGTATCGTTATCTGTTTCAAAGCTGATGCCTTCACGTTTTAACTCCTGGCGTAAACGGGCGTGATTAGACAGAGAACCGTTATGTACTAAACATAAATCAGCGCCGGTAGAAAATGGATGACTGCCTTCCATGGTCACTGCACTTTCAGTGGCCATCCGGGTATGACCGATAATGTGACTGCCTTTCATATTCGCTAAACCGAAACGCTCAGAAATTTCGACCGGCAAACCCATGCCTTTAAGAATTTCGATGCTTTGACCGACACTCATGATCTTGAGCTGTGGGGCAATTTTGCCAATCGCCGCGCGCACTGTTTGTTCATCAGATTTTGCTTTAATGACTGCAGCCGTGGCGTTTTGGAACCAGTCCATGTCGGTGTTCAGTTCCGCTTTCAGTGCTTCTGCAAATGCAGACCAGTCAAATTCATCTTCAACCGACTGCAAGGTGAGTTTGACCCAGCCCTCAGACACTTCGTCACCATAAATGGCAAAGCCTGCGCTGTCAGGACCACGCCCGGTCATCGACTCCAGCATCGGTTCAAACAGTTTACCGAGTTGTGATTCCAAAGCTGGATTTTTTAAGTATAAGCCTACGATTCCGCACATAATTGTTCTCCGCTAAATGCTCTTTTTAATTCATGTCCTAGGGACGCTATGGGGTGAAAATAAAGTTTAGAAAAATTCGGTATAGCGCTGAATTTCCCAATCTGAAACATGGCGGCTGTATTCAACCCATTCCATGCTTTTTTGCAGGATGAATTCGTCAACTATTTCAGCACCGAGAGTTTCTCTAAACAGCGGATCTGCTTTTAGAGCCTCGACAGCTTCTTTCAGGGATTGAGGCAGGGTGCCAATACCACGTGCAGCAATTTCTTCCAAACTCAAGGTATACAGGTTTTCATTGCATGCAGGTGGCGGGGTCAGTTCACGTTCAATACCGTCTAAGCCGGCAGCAATAATCGCTGCAGAAACCAAATAAGGGTTGCAACCGGCATCCGGCAAACGCAGTTCAATACGGCCATAAGGGATACGAACCATGGCGGAGCGGTTATTTGAACCATAGGCAATAAATGCCGGTGCCCAGGTCGAACCTGAAAGGGAGCGACCCACCACCAGGCGCTTATATGAGTTCACAGTTGGGGCACAGAAGGCACACAGGGCCGGACCATGCTCAAGCAACCCTGCAATAAAGTGATAGGCCATTTTTGACAAGCCCATGCCTTGCGGATCACTGTCATCATTAAATAGGTTGCTGGATTCTGCACTGCCTATCGACAAGTGGAAATGCATGCCATTGCCGGCACGTTTCGGGTCTGGCTTGGGCATAAATGAACAGACCATGCCCAAATCATTGGCAATTTCACCGGCCGCCATACGGAAGAACGTGAACATATCCGCCGAGTTCATGGCATCACTATAGGTATAGTTAATCTCAAACTGGCCGTTTGCATCTTCATGGTCAATTTGGTAAATATCAAAACCGACTGGAATTAAAGCCTCGGTAATCCGTTCCAGGAACTGGCGTGAACGGGATAGACCTTTATAGTCATAGCAGGGCTTGTCCAGATTGTCTGACTCATCGACTGCTTTCAGTTTGCCGTCTTCACCACGGCGGAACAAGCTGAATTCAGGTTCCAGGCCGGTATTGAGGGTCCAGCCTTTAGCCGACAGGCGCTCAACTTGTTTGCGCAGTACATAGCGAGAATCGTAGGGATGCGGTTTGCCGTTGACATAGCCCTCACAGACCACACGGCCATAACCGGGCTGCCAGGGTACCGGTGTTAAAGAAGATAAATCACCTTTCACCATAAAGTCTGGACCATGCGGCTGCATTCCCATCCCTGAAATGGCAAAACCGGCAAAACCTACCCCTGCACCTTCAATGGCTTTGAGACCCGAAATCGGTACAGATTTCGTTTTTGCTGACCCATGAATATCGACAAACTGAGCCAATACATATTTTAATTGATGATCATCAATGACTTTCTGTACTTCTGCACGGTACTTGGGCTTGCTAATGATGTCCTGTTCTTCTTCAAAGAACTCTTTTACGATGGCCTGCTGGAACATATTTGACATACTCCCGATATGACAAAAAATGATATTTGGCTCGAATAATGCACAGATATTTGATTCAATGTATTATTCAGCAGAAGAAACTTTCTTTCCTAAAGAGAAAGCAATTCTCTTGCCAACTTTTTTAGATCGGTTAAAAAATTTGTGCTTGGGGCCTAAAAGCCTTAATATTCCTAAAGAGAATAAAAGTTTCATAAAATAATACTTTCATTCCATATCGGGGCTGCTTTTTAATTTTGATTAAGAGTCAGCAGGATTTAGATTCAAAACAGTGCGAGTTGATCCATAATGAGACAAAACAAGAACAGCCTTAAACTGGAACAGTACATTGGCATTCAAATCAAACGCTGTCGTCAGGAACAGGGCTTGAAACTGGCGGAAGTCGCGCAGACTGCTGAAATCAGTCAGGGTATGCTGAGTAAAATTGAGAATGCTCAGGTCTCGACCAGCCTTGAAACGCTAAGCCGCCTATGTGAAGTACTGGGAATACCCTTATCCACCTTATTCAGTCAATATGACCATCAGGAAAGCCGGGCAATGATTGTGAAATCAGGCGAAGGAATGGAAGTGGTGCGTCGCGGTACCGAAAAAGGGCATACGTATCATCTGCTGACCCATTCTCGCGGGCCGCGCAAAAACTTTGAAGCCTATTTGGTCAGCATGGATGATGCCAGCGAAGAATTTCCCACCTTTGCCCACCCGGGAACAGAGATGCTGTATCTGATTGAAGGTGAAATCATGTACCGTCATGGCGATGAAGTATTTCATATGCAGCCAGGCGACTGCTTGACTTTAGATGGTGAAATTCCGCATGGCCCAGAACAACTGATTAAAGTCCCGATCCGTTTGATCTCTATGGTGAACTATGGGGATAACCAGGCCGAATAAAGCGGCCCTGTTTTTATAAAAAAGATGGCAGTGCCATCTTTTTTGTTTATATGCTTCGAATAAACCGTGCGGTAGCGTATCAAAGTTTATCTTGCCCTACCCTTATTGCCCCTTCGCCATCTCAACAGCCCCCTCCTTTACGACAACAGTCCTCCGCTGTTGCAGAGATCAAAATTCAACTCTGGTATAAGAATTGCTTTGCTTAAAAATAAATAAATATTCCCAATAAGAATATATTATTGCAGCGCATTGATTTTGGGATATTGATCTTTACAGCCTAGTAAAAAAATCCGGAGTACAACTTATGTGGGTAAATCATTTAAAAAGAATTGTCGCAGCGAACCTGCTGCTGCCTGGCTTGGCCTTTGCAGGTGAAACCGATCTGGATAGCGCCTCCACTGTATGGATGATGTTGTCCACACTGCTGGTACTGCTGATGTTTGTTCCCGGCTTGGCACTGTTTTATGGCGGTATGGTCCGCGCCAAAAATATTCTGTCCATTTATACCCAGTTTTTTGCTGTGGCAGGCGTGGTTTGTGTACTGTGGCTGACTGTGGTTTATAGCATGAGTGCAGACAAAACCCATATGCAAGCAGGGGTAACCAATCTCTACAGCTTTGTCGGCAGTTTAAATAAGGCCTTTCTGGTGGGTATTGATGAAAATACTCTGCTGGGCGGTGTACCTGAATATATTCTGATCATTTTTGGCATGACTTTCGCAATCATTACCCCCTGTCTGGCCATAGGTGCTTTTGCTGAACGCATGAAGTTTGGCGCGGTGGTGTTGTTTTCTGCTCTGTGGCTGGTTTTGGTATATGGACCAATGACTCATATGGTCTGGGGCGGTGAAGGTGCAATCATGCACACCTGGGGAGTTCTGGACTTTGCTGGCGGTACCGCGGTGCATATTAATGCCGGCATTGCCGCCTTAGTCGGCGCAATTGTATTAGGCAAGCGTAAAGGCTGGCCGGCTGTACCCGTTCCCCCGCACAATGTGGTCTATACCATGATCGGCGCAGCATTTTTATGGGTAGGCTGGTTCGGCTTTAACGTCGGTTCTGCATTCGCGGTAAATGCATCGGCCACCATTGCCATGATGACCACTATGGTGGCGACCTGCGGCGGCATCTTAGGCTGGATGGTGATTGAAAAAATGCATACCCATCATGTCACGGCTTTGGGCCTGGCTTCAGGTGCGATTGGCGGATTGGTGGGCATTACCCCTGCAGCAGCTTATGTCGGACCTTTTGGTGCGTTGGCGATCGGCTTTATCACCGCCATCTGCTGTTTTTATGCCGTGACCAAGCTGAAGCATAAAATGGGGATTGATGATGCCCTGGATGTCTTTGCTCTGCATGGCATAGGCGGCATGGTCGGCTGTATGCTTACCGGTATTTTCTGCATCCCGCAACTGGGCGGCAAAGTGGCCGACATTTCCCTGCTGAACCAGTTGGCTGCACAGGCAGGCAGTATTGTACTCACCGTAATTTATTGTGGCGTGCTGACCTGGCTGATTATGAAGTTCGTCGATAAGACCATCGGTTTACGTGTAACCCCGGAACAGGAAGAGCGCGGTCTAGATGTCAGCGATCACAACGAACGTGCATATAACAATTAACGCCACGGCCAGCTTTCAACTGATAAATTAAAATTTCATTTTAGTCCATTTAAAATTCTTCAACTTCACCAAGCAAATGCTTCAGGGCATTTGCTTTTATTTTTGCAAGTACAATGCCGAGACTGGCAATTCCCATCTGCTTTCCCGGGGTGAAAACACCTGACCATGGCTAAAGGACTACTTCTTTTGAGATATAGACGTCCTAGCTTTAAAATGATTATGATAGATCGTTTAACTGTAAATTAAGTAAAAATATATACTTGAAAAATAATAAAATAATTATTAATTACAGACTAGTGGTATAAGAATTGCATCTTGAATCATGAAAGAAATATTCCCTTTAGTAATACCAATTCCCACCAAAAAATGGTCAAGCTAATGTAAATCCATATTCATGAGATTCAGGAGCAATTCATGATAATGAACAATGTGAAGAAGTTACTCATGCTGAGTGTACTGCTGTCGCCTAGCGCAGTTTTTGCCGCTGAGGGAACGATTGATGGACCTGCCACTGTATGGCTCATGGTTTCTATTGTTATTGTCCTGCTGATGTTTATTCCAGGACTTGCGCTGTTTTATGGCGGTATGGTCCGCGCCAAAAATATCCTGTCTTTATTTACCCAGTTTTTTGCGATTGCCGGGATTGTCGGCATTTTATGGGTGGCCGGGGTATATAGCCTGGCAACCGATACCACTAATATGCAAGAGGGCGTTTATAACCTGAACAGCATTGTCGGTGGCCTGGATAAACTGATGCTGCAGGGCATCACCGCAGAAAGTCTGGCAGGTGGCATTCCTGAATATATCTTGATTGTGTTCCTGATGACCTTTGCCATGATAACGCCGTGTATTGCACTGGGTGGCTTTGCGGAAAGAATGAAATTCCGGGCAACGGTTATTTTTTCATCTCTGTGGATAGTGCTGGTCTATGGCCCAATGGCGCATATGGTATGGGGCGGCAAAGGTGCATTATTCCATAACTGGGGAGTATTGGACTTTGCCGGCGGTACTGCGGTACATATTGCCGCCGGGGTCACGGCATTTGTTGGTGCCATAGTGGTGGGCAAACGTAAAGGCTGGCCTGCTACGCCGATGCCGCCGCACAATGTAGTATTTGTGATGATTGGCGCAGCATTGCTCTGGGCCGGCTGGTTCGGTTTTAACGTGGGTTCGGCTCTGGCCATCAATTCTTCAGCCGCACTGATTTTGATGACCACCATGCTGGCAACCTGCGGTGGTATTGTCGGCTGGATGTTTGCTGAAAAAATGTATTCCGGCCATGTCACAGCCTTTGGTCTGGCTTCAGGTGCCATTGGCGGCTTGGTGGGCATTACCCCGGCGGCCGCTTATGTTGGCCCTTTTGGTGCAATTGTGATTGGCCTGCTCACCAGTATGGCCAGCTATTACGCGATTATGATACTAAAGAAAAAGCTCGGCGTAGACGACGCGCTGGATGTATTTTCATTACATGGCATTGGCGGTATGGTTGGCTGCCTGCTGACCGGTATTTTCTGTATTCCGGAGTTGGGCGGCAATGTTGAAGGCATTTCCCTGCTCCCGCAATTCTTGGCACAACTGGCCAGTATTGCGATGACCTTTGCCTATGTCGGCATCTTGAGCTGGATCTTGCTGAAAATCATTGATAAAACCGTGGGGCTACGTGTCACGGCAGAACAGGAACAACAAGGCCTGGATGTCAGTGATCATAACGAACGTGCTTATAATTAAAGGCCGTGGAAAATCAAGTAACAAGGGCTTCGGCCCCACTGCTGTCCCATAGTTTGCTTTAAATAAAAAAACCTGAGTCCTAACAGTTAAAATATGAGTGCAAACAAACACTTTAACGACCAGGATTCAGGTTTTGTCACATCAGAATACCGTATTTCATGA